>DALZBD010000458.1:0-3503 GCA_031977515.1 Bacteroides sp.
AAGACCTTTCCAGGTTAGCATTCTGACAGGTGCTTCTACGGGAGATTCCTGCGATGGGGTACTTACCCGCGCGAAAGCCATTCGCTACCGCGCTCCTTACACGACCAACTCAGACTTTCGCAAAGCGGTAAACAACGGTGAGATCGCCTACAACGACATCCATCTCTCTCAGGTAGCCCAGGAGATCAGATACGGTTTTCTGGGTAAAATACGTGTAGCTATCGTAGAAGCATGTGAAGTAACCCCTGACGGAAAGATCTATCTGACCGCGGCGGGTGGTATCACTCCTACCGTGTGCAGCCAGGCAGACCATATTATTGTGGAGCTCAACAGTGCGCACAGCAAAAACATGATGGGTCTGCACGATGTATATGAGCCGCTTGATCCTCCTTACCGTCGCGAAATACCTATTTATAAGCCCAACGACCGCATCGGAAAACCGTATGTACAGGTAGACCCGAAAAAGATCATCGGTATCGTGGAAACAAATATGAAAGACGAAGCGCGTGCTTTCAGCGAAGCAGATCCCGTAACCGATAAGATCGGAGAGAATGTAGCCGACTTCCTGGCAGCGGATATGCGTCGGGGTATCATTCCTTCTACCTTCCTCCCGTTGCAATCGGGAGTAGGTAACATTGCCAATGCTGTACTGGGAGCACTCGGACGTGACAAGACGATCCCCGCTTTCCAGATGTATACCGAGGTGATCCAGGATTCAGTGATCGACCTGATGCGCGAAGGACGTGTCAAATTTGGCAGTACCTGTTCGCTCAGTGTGACCAACGAATGTCTGGATGGTATTTATAACGATATGGATTTCTTCCGTGACAAACTGGTGTTGCGTCCTTCCGAGATCTCTAATCATCCGGAGGTGGCCCGCCGCATCGGTATTGTTTCTATCAATACAGCGATCGAAGCGGATATTTATGGTAATATCAACTCTACTCACATTACCGGTACAAAGATGATGAACGGTATCGGTGGTTCGGGAGACTTCACCCGCAACGCTTATATCTCTATCTTTACCTGTCCTTCGGTTGCCAAGGGAGGTAAGATCAGCTCTATCGTACCGATGGTATCTCATCACGACCACAACGAACATTCCGTGAACATTGTGATCACCGAACAAGGGGTAGCAGACCTTCGCGGCAAAAGCCCGAAACAGCGCGCGGAAGCCATCATCGAGAATTGCGCACACCCGGATTACAAACAACTTCTCTGGGATTATCTGAAGCTGGCAGGAAACAAGAGCCAGACTCCCCACTTTATACAGGCTGCATTAGGTATGCATGTGGCATTGAGTGAAAAAGGAGATATGCGTGAAGTAAACTGGGCAGACTATGTAAAATAGATCTTACTCCGGAAAAACTATACAAAACGAGGTTGCCTGTTACGGGCAGCCTCGTTTGTTTTTATTTATTTGTGCTGGGTTTTCAGTCTTTTCTTTGTACCCATACTTACATAACAAAGATTACCATATTATTTAAGGAGTTCATTTCATCCGTATTAGTTCTTTTCCTGACAAATTATCCGGACCTAACCTTTCCTATCCTTACTCCTCATAGATGTGAAGCAGTAAATAATGTATTAAAAATACTCTCTCAGTACTAAAAGATAGAGCATTATTCTATCAGAAGAAAAGAATCATTTAAAAACAGACAATATTTGTGTAAAACTACCCTATTGATAGTCTGTATCTTTGCCGCATCATTATTTAACAAAGCAGAATAAAGAGTTGCATGTCCTGTTTCCCGAGAACAGCTTATCTCTATTTTCAGAACAAGACAGAAATTTCCGCGTGATAAAAGATACATAGAATATGAAAAAAGAAATCATCCATTTCAAACAAAACATGATGAAAAGATTGTCATCTGTACTTATGATTTTCCTCGTGATATTTTGCACGGGATGTGAAAATGAGGATTTTGTACCCGACAGGAGCGTTAACAACCATTTTACTTTATCCTATTATATCAATGGAGCGGTTTCCGCCCTAACCAGAACATCTGTTCCCATAGAAACAGGAGAAGATAAAGTAAACTCTTTGTATCTGCTTTTTTTTGAAAACAGACCGGAAGGTAATGGACTCTTTATAGGTGCTATCGACGCATTAAAAGATCGTTCTTCTCTGTCAGGCAGTACCGGGAAAATAGAGATTGAAATGTCTTCATCAGTAGGTTTATCGGAAGGAACAGACTATAAGATACTTTTCTGTGCCAACTTTGAGAAATATGCAACCGTTTCCATAAACGGTACAGAAGATTGGGAACATCTTTGTTCGGGCTATACGGAAAATGAGGTAATGGGAATGTTGGAACTGGAGATCGCAGGAAGTACCGGCGATGACTCAAACCGTATGTTAAGTTCGGATCTGCCTATGACAGCACGTGCGGTAAAAAGTGCCGGAGAAAGAAATCTACTGATCGAACTCATCCGCTCTGTAAGCCGCTTTGACGTTATCAACCATACAGGTAATTACGAACTGGTATCAGCCAGCCTGTGGAACGCTTATACATCCACTTCGTTGTGGGAGATGGAAGAAAAGGATTTTTCAGGCAACCGTACGGAACGTTATTATGGTATGGAAGCAACCAATAACCAAATCATTGGCGGATTGTATAGCTTTGAAAATTGTGTTAAGAATCCGGCTCAAAACGATATGTTGACTACTTGTCTGATTATAGGAATGAGAAACCTTACCACAATGGAAGAGGAATTCTTCCGCATCAATATTCATCCGGAAAACAAATCTCAGCTTCTCAAACGGAACAATGTGTACCGTTCTGCCATTCAGGAGGTGCTTGGGAAAGGTTTTTCCTCAGAAAGGGAAGCTTATCAAAGCGACCAGGTGCTGCTTGCCACTGAGATCAACGGCTGGACGGCAAACATGGGAGGAAATGTAGTGTACGATGAAGATAATATCCTGGCTCTGCCAACCAGTATGATCACATTGTCCGCTATAGGAGATACACCTGAATATAAAATCTTTACCCGGGGTGAAGGAACATTGGAGATGACTACACAGGGTATACCTTCGGATGTAAAGATAAGACTGGAAGGAAATCTGCTTCGGATCGATGCTCCGGCATCTTCTATGAATTGGTCGGGCATCTTAACGTTTTCTATCGGCAGATTGGAAAGTTCTATCGGTATCCGGCAAAACGAATATATCCATTCTTATCTTGATCTTAACTTCGATGTGGAGGAACTACCGGAGTTCGGATCTCAAAAAGGTATCATATCTCCTGATATCGAAGTAAAAAGTTCCGGTGCCTGGATAGCACAGATATATAGTAGTACATATATGTCTTTCGATTCGTCAGTAAACCAGGTAGCGACGATAACAGGCGATGCGAATACCTTCTTTAATATTTCTACCATTGCAGAAAACAGTGCCTCTGCCGCACGTTACTGCTTTGTGGTGGTTTCTTTAGCTGACGCACCTGAAATAAGCCGCGCTCTTGTTCTCCAACAAGCCGGAAAGGCACCTGAATACATACGTT
>DALZBD010000459.1:0-3493 GCA_031977515.1 Bacteroides sp.
CAGGAAATTATTGAACCCGCTATTTTGGAATGTCAATATAAACATATTATGTTGGACGATACACTCCTGCGTACACCAGCGCGCGAAGATCTGATGATTTTGAGAATTGGTGAAAATACCTCTCAATTTTTCAGTTATTATACATTCTATGCAGATTCTCTGCTGAATGATCCCACTGGAAACAAATTATTCTCTCAATTGATATTGGAAGCTGTCCGAACACGGGATCATTCCAACAGACCAGGAGCGAGAACTACTAATGATTACATATACAAGAGATATCCGGAAGGAAAAATAAAAACAACTTCAATTTTAACCACAACTTATTTTACATTTGAAGAAATATACGAATCACAGGATTGGATAATAAGAGATAGTGTGAAAACTATTCTTGATTACGAATGTCAACTGGGCGAGTGTGATTTCAGAGGACGAAAATACTATGCCTGGTATACTTCGGATATAGCAGTCAGTGATGGTCCATGGAAATTCAATGGTCTTCCCGGATTGATTATGGAGGCTTATGACAAAGACAGGCATTATCACTTTGAGATTGTGGGCATATATAAGACCAATCTTGTCCCTGTCACATTTTACAATCCATATAATGAAAAATTTGAAAAGACCACAAGGATAGATTTTTTACGGGCAGCAAGAAAATTTCAGGAGAATTCTCTTCAGTATACAAAAGCAGCTTTGGGGATTGATCTGGACCCTGAAAATAAAGCTGAAATTGAAGTTAACAGGGATTTCCAGGAAAAGGATTATCATAAAAAATAACCGCTTATGAATCGTGTTTATAGTATTATACTAATGTTCTTAGTTTATAATCATGTATTGTTTGCTCAGCCGGCAAAAAAAATAGAACCAATTGTATGGGAATGTACATACGATTACTTGGCTTTGAGAGATACTGTATCCAAAGATACATTTGCAAACGATCCTATGATATTACGGATTGGTGAAAGTACAAGTTCTTTCTTTAGTAAATATACATTAAAAAATCTGGACCTGATGGCGCAAAAAGCTGATCCTGGTAATCCGTTGCTTGGAGTGATAACAGGTTTTTTATACGCGGAAGAGTATAGATACTACGACAGAGGATCTGTATTGGATTATATATATCAGAATTATCCAGAGGGAAAAATGACGGTGCATACCAGACATGGAAAAACTATGTTTAGTTATGAAGAAGAACTTGCTCCTCAGGAATGGACTATCGTACCGGATTCGACCAGGCATATATTAGATTATACGTGCCAGTTAGCCATATGTGACTATCGAGGGCGGAGTTATCAGGCATGGTTTACGCCGGAAGTTGCTGTATATAGCGGTCCATGGAAGTTTCGTGGATTGCCCGGATTGATCATGGAGGTATATGACAACGATAGGCATTATCATTATCAATTAACTGATATCAGGAAAGGTGTTTCAGAGCCTGTACTAATTTATTTCTTTCCGGAACAGAAACCATCGAATCGTAAGGAAGTAGCTACAATTCTTAGGGAGGGTATGGGAAAGTCTGCTGAACAGGACAAAGAAGAAGGGGAGAATCCTCCAAATTATGACTTTATGGAAAGAGACTACTGATCTGGGATATGAAAGCGCTATTGATTATTATCCTGATTCATATTTTGTCACTACCGTTGTTTTCTCAGGAAAACAAGATAGTAGGTACAATTATTAATCATGATACTCAGAAGCCACTTTCGAATGTGAATATTCTGATCCGTTCCAAAGAGTCTGATAAAGTCATTACGTTTGGTATATCCGATGCTTCGGGAAAATATTCTGTTCAATTACCTGCCCATATCCAATCAGATACGCGGGTAACCATAAGCTTTTCATATATAGGATTTGAAACCATCACACAGGATTTGCATCAGAAACGTACTTTTGATATACGTATGCGCCCTGCTACCATCCACATAAAAGAGGTAAAAGTGAAAGTGCCAAAGATCAGAGCTCAGGGAGACACTCTTATTTACAATGTGGCAAGTTATGCCAGAGATTACGATAAAACCATTGGAGATGTATTGAAAAAAATGCCGGGAATCGATGTAAAAGAGAACGGGCAAATTCATTACAATGGATTGCCCATTAATAAATTCTACATAGAGGGCATGGATCTGCTTGAAGGGAAATACGGTATAGCTACTCAAAATATAAACAGCGATAATGTCAGTACAGTGGAGGTATTGCAGGAGCATCAACCTGTACGGGCAATGGAAGGACTGAGCTATTCCGATCAGGCGGCCATCAATCTCAGGCTGAAAGAGGGTGTCAGGCAAAAGTGGATAGGAACTTTGAAGGGTGGAGTAGGAGTGACCCCGCTGTTGTGGGATGCTGAAATTACGGCCATGAAGTTTACAAAAAAGTTGCAATCGCTGAACGTCTATAAAACAAACAATATCGGAAAAGATGTTGCCCGGGAATCAGTAACTTTCGATATAAAAGAAATAAAGAACAGGTCGTATGATCTACCGGATTATATCCAGGCAGTTCCTTATTCTTCATGGGGACTGGAAAGAAAACGTGAGTTATTCAATCGGACTCATTTACTGACTACCAACAACCTTACCAGACTAAAGAATGATTTCGATCTGAAAATAAATTCTTCTTATACTTCCCATCAGGAGAAAAGTGATCATGCAGCAGAAACAGTCTACTATGATTCGCAGGGAGAAACCACTCGGATTATAGAAAAGGAAAATTCTCATTCGCATACACACAAAACGACATTTGGTATTGTACTTGAAGCCAATAAACCCCGGTACAACCTGACCAATAAACTAAACAGTGACTTTAACTGGATGGACCGTGATATCACTGTAACCGGTTCTTTTCCCAATAGGCAAAAGATATCTTCTCCCCATCACCGGTTGTCGAATGATCTCTATCTGTTCAAGCGATTCGGAAAGGATTTCATGACATTTGAATCGTATACTCTCTACCAGCATCATCCTCAGGAATTCAGTGTGATGCGGTCTGCGTCTTCACAAGTCCAGGATATTGGCCAATCAAGCTTCTTTGCCAATAATAAAGTGGGTTACGGGTTTGTTATAGGGAAGGTAGTCACCAGTTTCACAGCAGGAGCTTCTGTCATGCAAAAAACGCTGAATACGGTTTTACATGGGGTTGAGATCCATGATATACCTGATTCCGGGAAAACCGAATCTGGCAAAGTTCATTCGTATCTGATACCTAAAATGGAGTTTCAATTTTATGGGATAGAAGCCACTCTGGCAGTTCCTCTGAACCATTATACATACAAGTACAAGGACAGGATTGCACCTGACAGATCCACTTATCATACATTTTTATTTGCTCCCAATTTGCGACTTCGTATGAATGTAACGCCACACCTGAAGGCTTCGGTATCCGGAGAGGTCAGCAGGTCGGAAGTAAATGACGACCTGCTTTATACCGGAGTCATATTAAATGATTATCGGTCCATGACCGAAGGATTTCCTGAGTTTTTACACACTACCCA
>DALZBD010000460.1:0-3490 GCA_031977515.1 Bacteroides sp.
TATTTTATTACACCTGTGCCGGTATACTTTTCAGTTCAGCTTTGCCAATGCTTCCGCAATGCGTCTCATTGCTTCCACGATATTCTCATCGCTGGTAGCATAGCTCATACGGATGCATTCGGGAGCTCCAAAAGCAGCACCGCCTACACAGGCTACATGGCCTTCTTCGAGAAGATACATAGCCAGATCGCCTGCATTCTCAATTTTCTTGTCTCCGAATGACTTACCGAAATAGGAGCTACATTTGGGGAAGAGATAGAAAGCACCCTGAGGTACATTCACTTCCAGTCCGGGTATCTCTTTTGCCAACCTCACGATCAGGTCGCGACGACGCTCGAAAGCCACACGCATCTCTTCCACAGGTGCCTGAGTGCCCACATAAGCTTCTACAGCAGCCATCTGGGAAACTGAACAAGGACCTGATGTATACTGTCCCTGCAACGTGTTGCAGGCAGATACGATCCATTGCGGCCCGGCGATGAAACCGATACGCCAGCCTGTCATAGCATACGCTTTGGATACTCCATTCACGATCACCGTGCGGTCGAATACTTCGGGAAACTGAGCAATGCTCTGGTGCTTACCGATGTAGTTGATATGTTCGTAGATCTCATCGGCAATAATAATCACCTGAGGGTACTTTGCCAGTACTGCGGCCAGTGCACCCAGTTCTTCCTGTGTATATACCGATCCGGTAGGATTGGAAGGAGAACACAGGATAATTGCTTTTGTCTTCGGAGTGATAGCGGCTTCGAGCTGATCCGGAGTAATCTTGAAATCCTGCTCAATACCGGCAGTCACGATCACCGGTGTACCTTCGGCCAGTTTCACCATTTCCGGGTAACTCACCCAGTAAGGAGCGGGAATGATCACTTCATCACCGGCACTTACCAGCGCCAGTACCACATTGCATACCGACTGCTTGGCACCGTTGGCACAGGATATCTGATTGGCTGTGTATTCCAGACCATTTTCCTTTTTCAGCTTTTCCACGATCGCATTGCGCAGAGCAGGATAACCCGGTACGGGTGAGTAACGAGAGAAATTGTCATCCACAGCTTTCTTAGCAGCTTCTTTGATGTGATCGGGAGTATTGAAGTCGGGCTCGCCGACACTCATGTTGATTACATCAATACCCTGTGCTTTGAGCTCATTGCTTTTTTGCGACATGGCAAGCGTCTCCGACGGAGACAAGCTGTTTAAACGGTCTGATAGTTGGTTCATTTTAATTTAGGCTTTTATTGAATGAATATCAGAAAGTCACCGAATCTCCCGCAGAATGATGTAACAACAAAGCGGAAAGATTTCAGTTGGTTTTCCGGCTGCAAAATAAGTGATATTTTCTGATATAAGAAAGCAGATCCTTATTTATCCTCACTTTTTTCTGCAATTATCTCCTGTTTCCTAACAATCTGAGCAAATATAGGAACAGATTGATGAAATCCAGATAAAGAGCAAGTGCCCCCATCAATGCAATCTTTTGTGTGGTCTCGTTCACCTCCACCCCATCGCTCAGCAACATACGTTTGATCTTCTGTGTATCGTAGGCAGTAAGCCCTACGAAGATAAGAACACCGGCATAAGAGATGATAAAGTACAACATCTCACTCCGCATGAACAGATTGACGATAGTAGCAATGATCAGTCCGATAAGAGCCATAAACAGGATACTCCCCAGAGAGCTCAGGTCTCTTTTGGTAAAGTAGCCAATCAGACTCATCGCCCCGAACGTACCTGCTGTGATAAAGAAGGTAGAAGTAATAGACTCCGCTGTATAGGCCAGGAATATAAAAGAGAGAGTCACCCCATTCAGGATCGAATAGAATATAAACATACAGGTAGCTGTAGGGAAACTCAACGTATTGATGCGGGCCGACAAGAACCACACCAGAGCAAGTTCGCCGATCAACAGCCCCCAGAAAAGCGCCTGGTTGCCAAAGATGGCCATCATCAGTTGCGGTGAACCTGCAACAATCATAGAGGTAAGACCGGTAATGGCCAAAGCCATAGTCATCCAAAGATATACATTCCGAAAGAGTGCAACCTGTGCACTTCTCTTATAGGCATCTGCCACTGTTTTAATTTCCATAATTTTTAAAATTTAGATAGATAATTTATTTCGTGAGATGCAAGGTATGCCCCATTCTCTCTTTCTTTGTTCTCAGGTATTTCTCGTTGTAAGGATTGGGGGTGATCTCGATCCCTACATTTTCCACGATCTCCAGGCCATACGATTCGAGACCAACCCGTTTCACCGGGTTGTTGGTCATGAGTTTCATCTTACTGACACCCAATTCACGAAGGATCTGAGCTCCTACCCCATAATCCCGTTCGTCCGCGTCAAAGCCCAGGTGGATATTGGCATCTACAGTGTCCAACCCCTCCTCCTGCAATTTGTAAGCAGCCATCTTATTCATCAGTCCGATGCCACGTCCTTCCTGATTCATATAGACAATCACACCTTTACCGGCTTCATTGATCATATCCATGGCCTTGTGCAACTGCTCCCCACATTCGCAGCGGCAAGAGGCGAAGATATCTCCCGTCATGCACGAAGAGTGCACACGCACCAGGATCGGTTCATCAGGCTCCCATGTCCCTTTGAAGAGGGCAATATGTTCCATATTATTGGACTTCTGCCGGAAAGGGATCAGGCGGAAATGACCGTTCTGTGTGGGCATATCCACTTCTACACCTTTCTCTACGGTAGACTCATGCTGCAACCTGTAGGCGATCAGGTCTTTGATGGAAATGATCTTGATGCCAAAACGCTTAGACACCTCCATGAGCTGCGGCAGGCGCGCCATGGTACCGTCTTCGTTGATGATTTCGATCAGGGCACCAGCCGGATAGAGGCCAGCCAGACGCGCCAGATCTACAGTAGCTTCCGTATGCCCGGCCCGGCGGAGCACCCCACGCGAGCGAGCCCGCAAAGGATTGAGATGCCCCGGACGTCCCAAATCGGTCGGTTGGATCGACGGATCCGCCAAAGCGCGGATCGTGGCCGCCCGATCGTGCATAGAGACGCCGGTCGTACAGCCTGGCAACAGGTCAACGGTGACGGTAAAAGGGGTTTCATAGATAGAGGTATTGGCCGAGACCTGCATGTCCAGCTCCAGTTCCCGGCAGCGCTCCTCTGTGATGGGGGCACATAGCACCCCACGCCCGTGAGTCATCATAAAATTCACCTTTTCAGGTGTGATCTTCTCCGCGGCAATAATGAAATCACCCTCATTTTCCCGATCTTCATCGTCGACCACGATCACAAATTCCCCGTTACGGAAATCTTCGATCGCTTCTTCTATTGTATGTAATTTGATATCTTCCATCTCTTTATATATTCTCTTTATAAATATTGGGGGTACGGTTTGGATTCAATATGGAATTCACAACGATCACTTTCACCTGGTCGTTGGTACGAATGATCTTTTCGAGGTCTCTGTACAGACGAATACGGAAAGCCCAGATACGAAAATAGTAAAACAATCCC
>DALZBD010000461.1:0-3488 GCA_031977515.1 Bacteroides sp.
TGATAGTAGATATCCTCGTTCTCATGCCTGTTCGTCATCGTCTTTTTCACTTCCGGAAAAGAAATAGTTACAAAATATTGTCATTTATTTTCAAAGAAAATTCTCCGAAGTTCCGTGTCTTATACGACCCCATGTGTTCAATCCGAAAGTCCCCTTCCCAAAGATGGTTCTTTTCCGGTCAGAAACATATCCTTATCCAAAACACATATACTCTCTCAAAGTGGTTATAATCCGCCTCTATAGCGTAATTTCTGCTTCCCATCCATTGTCTTTTTGTATTCTCCATCCAAAAACAACAATGCAAAAATACGTTAATCAAGGTGTTCATGATCTTTGACAGGAGCACTCCTGAGCATTCTTCAGGATCTAAATTTAAGCAAAAAAACAACAATATACCTGCATATCATTTGTTAATATTAGTTATCAACACGAATAAAGTGCCTGCAAAAAACGTCTGTTTCTTTTTCCGTGTATAATCCGGTTATAATTTCCGATATCGGAGACTAATTTCCCCAGCGCAGGCAAACTTACTTTACATTTTACCCTTCAGGAACGGTTCCACACAAACTTTACATTTACTATATTTGTTATAGCCTTACAACTACCGGAAAAGACTTATGAAAAAGAAGAATATCTTCCTGTTGCTCCTGTCTGTGATACTCATTACCAACCTCTCGGGCTGTAAAGACGATGATATTTACAGAAGTGACAACTATACCTACCTCCTGTGTGACCACACATGGGTAGAGTATTACTACACCGATGGCGTACGCACCGAACATATCCTGGAATATTACCTGGATGGATATGGATACGAACGCATTACCTATTACAGGCCAAACAGTACTATTACTGAAGAGTATGATTTTTATTGGGAATGGGATATCTTTGACGGACAACGTTCTATCTACATGGAATATGCCGACTTTGTTCTCAATTTCGATTATGTGACTGTTACCCCCAGCAGATTGAGGGGATACTTCGACGAATACTGGGTAGAGTTTACCCCTTATTAACCGGAATGTTCGTCGGATTACTTGTCTGCTATCCTTGCTCCTAATTCAAAGGCATTCCGGCAATCGACAGGAAACTGCGTTTCGCGGACGCTGGCTTTGTGGGGCTCATCGAACTTTGCCGCTGCATATTTCGTATAGTCTTTAAACTGATAGGTATCCGTAGCTGTCAGAGACTCAAATGTTCCTCCCAGCAGTTTCAGGTATTTCTCGTGTGTTCCAAACAGATAAGGATAGCCCCATTCATGCATGGTCTGCACGTCCACATTCATGGTATAGATAAAAGCAGTGGGAATAGAACCTTCGAAGTTGCTTCCCTGACGATCGTAGGAGAGATTCATAAATACGAGGCGTTCGAGCAGAAGACGGATCTTCCCTGTCACATCTCCCAGGTAGATCGGCGACCCCAGGATAAGTCCGTCGCTCTTCATGATCTTTTTCAGTACGGGAGACAGATCGTCTTTGACTTTGCACCTGCAATTGTATTTACCATCTTTCCGCTTGCAGGCAAAACAACTGATGCAACCGGTATAATCCAATTCGTATAGATTGACCCATTCGATTTTGGCACCCTTTGATTCTGCTCCTTCCGCAGCCCGACGCAGCAGAGTGGCCGTATTGGCTTTCTTACGCGGACTTCCATTGATGATGACGATCTTCTTCATTATATATATGTTTTGTACAATCGAAAACAGAGAGAAAGCATAAAAAGTTACGCAACACAGCCGATTTTTAACTTCTATAGCATGATCTGTCTCCTCTTCCCTGAAAAATAGTATCTTTGATCGATAAATAAAGAATAAGGGCAGGATGTAAACCGGCTCTTAAACAAATTCCGGAAATCAAAGCCTTCTTCCCTATGCCTGGAAATTTATCTGTCTCTCGTTTCCTCCTGATAAGGGCAGCGATCTGGTTGTTGCCTGCCCTGCTGATCGGTGCCTACTGCTACCTGGTACAGGAGTCGACACCAGAGCCTTCTGTATACGAAGCAAGAGCACTTATCGCCGGTTCTATATATATAGGAATATGGACTTTCATGTATGCAGGTCTTATATTGGCAGAAACAATCTGGCGCACCTTTCGCAGAAAAGAAAAGTCCTGGCTGGGATGGGTGGTCCTCTCTGTCATTATAGGTATATTATTCTCTGTCTCTTTTATCATTGAATACCTGTAAGACAAAAAATGCTTTATACACAAATTTCATTCACCGGTTCCGGTCAGGTAAATGCATTCAATTGTTGCAGCAATTCCTCAATTGTGCAAACTCTTAAACAAGTGTTATTTGCAGAGAGACGATAGGCACTCTTTCCATCCTCTTCTGTGACTTCAATACGTATTTTGCAGTTTCCTTCTCTGAGTGCCCTTACCCCGTTGCGACGAAGTGCTTTCTCTACCATGGCATATCTTTCTCCCCCTTCACCCACCAGCAGTACTTCTGTCGTATATTCCGGCTCTACCCGGAACAGACCGCTTTCCACATCGAATGAGATCCCTTTGCGGGTAAAAAATGAACTGAGTGTACCGTCCAGCGACAGATCTTCCGGCGTACCCACCGTCACTTCTCCCTGCCCCCCCATCAGCCAGATCTTATCGGCAATCTGCAAGGCCAGTTCCAGGTCGTGGGTAGAGAGAAAAATGGTCTTTCCCGTGCGTCGGCTCAACTGATGGAGCAACTGCATCAATTCTACCTTACTGGGAAAATCCAGAAAAGCAGTGGGTTCATCCAGAAAGACTATGGGAGTGTCCTGCGCAAGTGCTTTGGCAATCATTACTTTCTGCCGCTCCCCATCGCTCAGGCTATGGATCATGCGATGAGCCAGATGATCTGCCCTGACCAGAGACAACGAATGATCTATCGCCTCCTCGTCTTCCGGCGTAAGCATTCCCCAGAACCCGGTATGAGGACTGCGACCAAGAGCTACCACTTCACGGGCAGACAGGTAATTCCCATCAAACCGATCTGTCAGCACTACACCGATCACACGGGCCAGTTCTTTCTGAGTATATTCCTTTACCTCTCTTCCTTCTACAAATATCTCTCCGGAGAGCCTGGGCAAAAACCCCGACAGTGTCCGCAGCAGAGTGGACTTTCCTATTCCGTTTGCTCCCAACAGACAGGTGAGTTCACCGCTGTGAATAGCCGCGCGGATATGTGCGGCCACCACCTTCTTCTGATTTTTTCCGGTGTAGCCTATAGAAAGATCCTCTATACGGATGGTCTGTTGTCGCATATCTCAGGATAGGGTTATATCACGTAAGTATCTGTATCCGGTCTGTACCCGGAGAGTTTGGCCTGTCTTGCATGAGCACAAAGATACTAATTATTTCCATCCGCACACAGAAGATAATCCTTATATACAACCCGTATACACCCTTTATTGACCTGGATTTTTTTATTTTTTTCCCTGGCAATCCATTATAAAATACAGGATATTGTCTTTTCTTATACACAGATCGTTACTATGGATAAAGTGA
>DALZBD010000462.1:0-3459 GCA_031977515.1 Bacteroides sp.
TAATAATCTATACAACTTTTGGGGTGCACACCATTTCGCTTCACTGGGGGTTATTGACTTCGTCGACCGTTGGTTCACATTTAAGCCCTTCGGGCTTCAGGGGCGAGGAATCGCTCCGGGCATTTGGGGCGATCAGGACCTGTACAAAAAAGATATGTATAAACGGTAGTTATGTACTCTCCTGTTCCCATACGAATTTGTTTGGACATAGCACCCCTACGGGGCGCAATTCACGTCTCATCCGGGGGACCCCGCGCTTCCGCACAGGGCTACAAACATATAACCCCTATGGGGCTGATATAATTATACTCCTGATTACTGTAAATGAAAACGATGATTAATAACCAAACATACAACATAACATATATAACCAAACATACAACAATAGGTATCCATATTATATACAAACAACAATCATCAGACTTCTTATTTAAATCGTAAAAGTTTATATTTGTGACAGATATATCTGGCAAATTCGAATCAAATAACAAAAAACAAATGAATAGAATATTCACCACCCTGACGCTTTGTTTCTGCTGCC
Organism: Bacteroides sp.; assembly: GCA_031977515.1. GTDB lineage: Bacteria > Bacteroidota > Bacteroidia > Bacteroidales > Bacteroidaceae > Bacteroides. The sequence goes on from DALZBD010000462.1 coordinate 542, forward strand.
TGTGGCTGGCAGCGGAAAGCCAGGTGCAGCAACCGTCACCCCAGTCCCGGCAAAAGGAAACCATCAACGAAAGCTGGTACTTCTGCCAGGGCGATCCGGCAGGAGCAGAGCAACAGGCAACTGATCACTCCGCCTGGCAGCACATCAATCTGCCTCATTGCTGGAATGCGACAGATTCCTACCAGACCAAAGACTACTACCGTGGTCCCGGCTGGTACCGGAAGATGCTTGCCGTGCCTGCACGGTACCACGGCCAGCGTCTCTACCTGCGTTTCGACGGAGCTTCGTTGCGTGCCGATGTCTATGTCAACGGAACGTATATAGGGTATCACAAAGGAGGCTACACCGCTTTCTCATTCGATGTGACAGACCATCTCCGTACCGATGGGCCCAATATCCTTGCCGTGAGGGTAGACAACTCCGAACAGGACATTCCTCCTTTGTCGGCAGACTTTACCTTCTTCGGTGGTATGTACCGCGATGTGTGGCTGATCGGGGTAAATCCTCAGCATTTCGATATGGACAACATGGCCTCTCCGGGTGTCTTCATAGAGACCCCGCAGGTATCGGAAGAGAAAGCTACCGTGCGCATACACGGAGCCTTGACCAACCGGAGCGATCGCGACCGGAAAATCGAATTGACCCAGGAGATACGTGATGCGGACGACCGACTGGTGAGCCGGGAGAGAAAGAATATCACCCTGAAAGCAGGAAAAAAGACTCCGTTTGATGTGCAGATCAACCCTGTCCAATCTCCCCGGCTCTGGTGTCCCGAAGATACTTATCTCTATACGGTAGTCAGCCGGTTGACAGATGCCCGTAGCGGCCAGCTGATCGACGAACTGATACAGCCTCTGGGCTTCCGGTGGTTTGCGTTTGACGCGCAGACCGGGTTCTCTCTCAACGGCCGGCCCTGCAAACTCAACGGAGTGTGCCGCCATCAGGATCAGCAATACCTGGGCAGTGCGCTCACCGACGATCAGCACCGCCGGGATATGCAGTTGATGCGGGAACTGGGAATGAATTTCTTCCGGATCTCTCATTACCCGCAGGACGATGCCATCCTCGAGCAGTGCGACCGCATGGGGCTGATCGCCTGGGAGGAGATACCCGTGGTCAACTACATCGCACCCAACGAAGAATTTGCCAGCAACTGCGAGACACAGCTTCGGGAGATGATCCGTCAGCACTACAACCACCCTTCGGTGATGATGTGGGGCTACATGAACGAGATCATGCTGGGTACCCTGCGCAAAAGCCACGAACCGGGCTACGAACTACTCAAAGAGGAGACAGCACGCCTGACAAGGCACCTCGAAGCCGTGGTACACGAAGAAGATCCCTACCGGGTGAGTGTGACCGCACAGCACGAGAATGTACCTGCTTACGACGCATTGGGACTCTCTGCCATTCCCGATGTACTGGGGTGGAACCTCTATCAGGGTTGGTACGGTGGCAAGGTGACAGACTTCGGACGGTTTATGGATGAGCAACACCGCCTGCATCCCGAGCGTCCGCACATCATCAGTGAGTACGGAGCAGGATCGGACATTCGCATACACAGTCTCGAGCCCGAATGTTTCGACTTCAGCATCGAATATCAGCAATACTATACCGAAGAGATAGTGCGTCAGATCAATGAACGCCCTTATATTGCCGGGGCTTCGATGTGGAACTTTATCGACTTTGGTTCGGCCGTACGCGAAGAGACCATGCCACACGTCAACAACAAAGGAATTGTCTATGCCAATCGTCGGCCCAAAGATCTCTATTACTATTACCAGGCCGTGTGGTCGGAACATCCGGTATTACACATTGCTTCGCGCGACTGGATGGCACGCACAGGTATCAGTGACAAGGGGCAGGCACAGACAGTGGAGCAACCGGTGAAGGTCTACTCCAACCTGGCACAGGTAGAGTTGTGGGTCAACGGCACCTCTCTCGGTACCCGGGCGACAGACAATTGTCACGCTATATGGAATGTACCTTTCCGGAATGGAAATAATATATTGACAGCCAAAGGAAGGACAGCGGCAGGAGAGTGGGTAGAGGATGTATTGAAGGTCTCTTTCCGTTTGCAACCGTCTGACCTTACCCTGCCGCAACCGGATCTTGACCTGGGAGTGAATGTAGGCAGTACAGCCTATTTTACCGACGCAAACTCCGGTTACACATGGGTACCCGACCGGCCTTACAGCCCCGGTAGCTGGGGATATGTCGGCGGTGAGATACACCGCAGCAACCCCTCCCGGCTGGGCATACAGGCCGAAGTGGCAGGCACGGACAACCAACCCTTGTACCAGACCCTGCGGCAGGGACTGGAAGAGTACCGGTTTGATGTACCCCGGGGGCGGTATGAAGTGGAACTGTTGTTTGCCGATCCGCAGGAAAAGGGAGCCGTACTCTATGACCTGGGAGGAGGCCATGGCGGGCAGGCAGAAGGCGGACGGAGCTTTTCCGTTCAGATCAATGAAGAAACGGTGTGGGAAGATCTGAATTTGCAGAAGCAATACGGTGCACTTTTTGCTGTTGCCAGACGGTATACAATCACTACACAAGGCAGCGAAGGTATATCGGTAAAGTTCCGGGCGCGTCAGGGAGAGACCCTGCTGAATGGCATCCGTGTGCGGGTATTGCGTTGATGCCTGTGACGATTTATCTTCGTGGAGATCAGAAACTGTTTTTGTTGTCTCTAAGTAACTGTTAGGATGTTGCTTGTTTCTTTAGACGCAAAGTACCAGCGTCTCTATACGTACATCGCGTTGAAGAGAAAGCACAAACAATGTAGAGACGCAATACCTTGCGTCTCATGAACAATACATCTTATAGACAACAATATATTTCATAGACAACAATGCATCTTATATACAATGCGTTTCAGAAAATAAAAAACCGGAAAATAAGAAACCGGGCAAAAT
>DALZBD010000463.1:0-3449 GCA_031977515.1 Bacteroides sp.
TGTACGGTACTACCGAACTGGTGCTCTCGAACGGTGTGAAAGTAATCGTGAAAAAAACCGATTTCAAAGCGGATGAGATCCTGATGAAGGGGGTAAGCCTCGGAGGCAGCTCGCTCTATCCGGATTCGGAAGCATTGAACATCAGCTACCTCAACAGCGTAGCTGCGCTGGGAGGATTGGGCAATTTCAGCGCCATTGACCTCGACAAAGTATTGGCAGGTAAGAAAGCCTCTGCCAGTGCAGGTATAGGAGACAAGACTCAGACCATTTCCGGAAGCTGCTCACCCAAAGACTTCGAAACGATGATGGAACTGACCTATCTGCGTTTCACCGCGCCACGTCAGGATGCAGAAGCCTTCGAATCGTATAAAAATCGTACAAAAGCCAGCCTACTCAATCAGGAAATGCGCCCGCAGGTAAGCTTTATGGACTCTATCCGCAGTGCCATATATATGGATCATCCGCGCATGAAACGTACTACTGCCGATATGGTAGATCAGATTGATTACGACCGTATCATGGAGATGTACAAGGATCGTTTCAGTGATGCCGGTAACTTTACATTTATCTTTGTTGGTAATGTGGAACTGGAAGAAGTACAGCCATTGATCGTACAATACCTGGGTGCACTTCCCGCGGGAGGCCGCCAGGAAACATTTAAAGACACCGGTGTACGTGTGCGTAGCGGTATGTTTAAGAATGAATTCCTCAAAGAACAGGAGACTCCCAAAGCATCTGTATTCATTGCCTACAGCGGAGACGTGGCCTATACACTCGAAAATCAGATCAAGATGAGTATGCTCGACCAGATCCTTGACCTCATCTACACAGAAAAGGTAAGAGAAGATGAAGGGGGTACGTATGGAGTATATGTAGGTGGTTCATTGGACAAGTATCCGAGAGAAGAATTCCTGTTGCAGATCGTATTCGACACAGACCCTGCCCGCAAAGATCAGCTCACCGGTATCATCTTTGATGAGATCGATGCCCTGGTGGCCAACGGACCGTCGGAAACCGACCTCAACAAGGTGAAAGAGTATATGCAGAAAAAGCACATGGAGAATCTGAAAGAAAACCGATTCTGGCTGGGAGTGATCGATGAGCATCTCTTTACCGGTACAGACAAGTTGCAGGATTATGACACGGTGATCAACAGCATCACCACAGAAGATATCCGTGCATTTGCCACGAAACTGTTCGATCAGAAAAACCGTGTAGAAGTCACAATGACCAGTCCGCAGGAGGATTGATACCAACCACTGGAGGGTGTATCAAAAGTCTGTCTTTCGATACACCCTTATTTTTTCTTAAAAGATGCTATTTCTTTATGAATACGCAAGTATTATGCGTCTCTACATCTTTTGTTCGATTTTCTTTTTAATACAATTTCTTATGTAGAGACGCATACTTGCGTCTCAGAAACAAAAAGAATAAAATTGAAACAGACTTTCATACTTTACCACAATCTGAAATATCTACCTCATGTTTTTTAATGAACTACGCAAACAGGGTAAGCTTGCCAGCAAACGGCACCCCATGTATGAAAAGAATAAATTCGCGAAATTCTTCATGTATTTCGGCACAATCTTCTGGGGAGGATATCTTATTTTCTTTGGGACTACTTTTGGTCTGACTTTCTCTTCCATATCCCATACGGAAGGTTATCACTTACTAAATAGTGGACTGATCTTTATTATGGCAATTGACTTCTTCGTACGTTTTCCTTTCCAGAAGACAGCTACGCAAGAGATTAAGCCCTATCTGCTACTGCCAGTAAAGAGAAAACGCATCATCGACTTTCTGCTGATCCGTTCCGGGCTGAGCAGTTTCAACCTGGTCTGGCTGTTCTTTTTCATTCCTTTTGCCATAGTGACCGTCACAAAATTCTATGGCATCACAGGTGTCCTCACCTATAGCATAGGGATCTGGTTGCTGATGGTATTCAACAACTACTGGTATCTGATCTGCCGCACGCTGATGAACGAGCGTATCTGGTGGATACTTCTTCCTATCGCAGTATACATGTCATTGTGGTTAGCCATATTCATGCCGGAAGACCACAATGTGATTACCTATTTCTTCATGAACCTGGGTGAAGGTTTTATCGAAGGAAATATACTGGCTTTTCTGGGTATGATCGCTGCCATTGTCCTGATCTGGCTCATAGACAGTAGAGTCATGTTTAGGCTCGCCTATGCCGAAATGTCCAGGCAGGAAGATACCAAAGTCAAAAACGTATCCGAATACAAATTCTTCGAACGCTACGGTGAAGTTGGTGAATACCTTCGTCTGGAATTGAAAATGATTTTCCGCAACAAACGTTGCAAGTCTTCCCTGCGTGCCATTGGGATCGCTGTGCTTTTCTTTTCCGGAATACTCAGTTTCACAGAGGCCTACGACGGAGTAGGTATGAGGCATTTTATTATAGTATACGCATTCTCTACCCCCGGTATGGTGAGTCTGGGAATGCTGATGAGCTACGAAGGAAATTACCTGGATGGTCTAATGTCACGAAAAGAATCGATCCATACCCTACTCAAAGCAAAATATTATTTTTACAGCATAGGTACTATTGTACCTTTCATCCTGATGCTTCCGGCTATGATCATGGGAAAAATAACCCTGCTCAATGCATTTGCCCTGATGTTTTTCACCACTGGACCTTTGTATTTCATATTATTCCAACTGGCTGTGTACAACACCAAAACTGTGCCTCTGAACGAAGGACTGACCGGACGCCAGGCCACTGGAACCGGATTGCAAAGTATCATCAGCCTGACAGCACTGGGACTTCCTTTCATCCTGATCTCCATACTCAACACCTTGTTTGAGGCTACTACCACATTCTGGATCATCCTGACCATCGGGTTGGCTTTTACGCTCATCTCACAATGGTGGATACGTAATGTATACAAGCGATTTATGAAGAGAAGATACAAAAACATGGAAGGTTTCCGTGACAGCAGATAAAAACGGGCAACATTTAAAAAGGCGCTAAAAACAGACGAATCATGATAGAAATAAGAGACCTACAGAAAAACTTCGGCAGCAAAAGAGCGGTCGATATAGAAAATTACACTATCTTGCAGGGCGATATGATCGGCCTGGTAGGAAACAACGGAGCGGGTAAGACTACGCTTTTCCGGCTGATGCTTGATCTGCTCAAAAAAGACCACGGAACGGTTACGATCAACGACATTGATGTGAGCCGGAGCGAAGACTGGAAGAAATTCACCGGTGCCTTCATCGACGACAGTTTTCTGATCGACTACCTGACACCGGAAGAGTATTTCTATTTTATCGGTAAGATGTACGGCCTCTCTAAGGAGGAGGTAGACGAGCGACTGGTACCTTTCGAACGTTTCATGAACGGAGAGGTAATGGCACAGAAAAAATTTATCCGTAACTTCTCTGCCGGAAACAAACAGAAGGTAGGGATCATCTCGGCC
>DALZBD010000464.1:0-3441 GCA_031977515.1 Bacteroides sp.
GTCAACAAAGGAGACGCAACCTACAGGATGAGACGCAAATATGCGTCTCTACAGAATGACCAGTGCAGGAAACAACCGCAGATCGCCCCTGTTAAAGCCTGGCACTGCGGTCCACGATCTTCACCAGATTGTAGAGCTCTGCCACATCATCCAGGAAAATATCATAATCCTGAAACATCGGATTCAGCGGATGACAGGTGATTATACCGTTCTCCACATCATGACGTGTGATCTGTTTGATCGTGATCCCTTCCGTGCGATGGACAATGATGAAATACCAGTCGCGTATATGCAACGGAGAACGCCACAGCCCGCGGTTTACCTCCCGGCCCAGAACAATGTCCTTGTCAGAGATCGACAGACGCGAGCCATCATCCATGCTATCGCCGGATGCCTCAAACAGCCGGTACTTCCCCCGGTACGTACGATCCACGATCACAGGCAGAGTAGGCAGGCTCTCAATATATTCCTCATCTCCGAACCCATCCAGATATCCGCATTGCGCGCGTATATGCACGATAGGTACATTCATAAAACCTATATTCTCCACCGGACGTGCGGTGGAAAGACGCTGGTAATGTACCTCCGGCTCCTTTGCTACCGAGTGCAGGCTGGACTCTTCCGGAGTACCCATCCCGTGCATCAGCCATTCGAGCCGGTAATTCGGGAAATGTTTAATGATCTTCTGACAGGTAGCCTGTGAGGGAGTACGCTTTTCATTGATGATACGCGTAATTGTCACATTATTGGTCATACCAATTGCTTTGCTGAATGAGTTCTTGTTCAGACCTTCCCGCTCCATAATATAGTGTACTCTTTCCCAGCCTTCCATAATCGTGTATGTATAACTTTAAACTAACAGTTAGTTAATAAAAGCAAAAATACTAACTTTTAACACTAAAAAGTTTGTGTTTATGCTAACTGTTAGTATATTTGCATTATCAAAGTTTTGATACTACAAATATAAGCATATTCCGTTGAGAAAAGCAATTTTTTCCGACCATAAAAACAGATCTGACAATGAAAAAGAATTTAAGTACGATCATGCAGACAGCCTGGAATTTTTTCCGGATGAGTGGAGGAAATTTCCCTCAGTGTCTTAGAAAATCATGGGCCAATTACAAGTTGGTCGAGCAGATGAAACAGGGTATGGTGACCTTTCGTTTTCTTCGTAAAGACGGCACCATGCGTATTGCCCGCGGCACATTGGCCGATCATCTGGTACCCCCAGTGAGCGGAGCCGGCAATCGTCAGGCAAATGAATCTATCCAGGTCTATTGGGACGTGGAAAGAAGCTCCTGGCGCAGTTTCCGCAAGTTCAACCTTATCTCCTGAAACCTGCCCGCCGGAGAACCTGAACTTGTGAAGACAAGCAGGTACCACCCGGCACCTTTTAACCCCAGACCCTTTTTTAAACTCTTTACCGGAGACATTCACATTTCTCCGACAGCCCGCTCTATGACTTTTTGTGAAAGAAACATTCAGGCTTGCAACCTGTCTGATCTGACAAAATACCCGAAATGAAAACGAAGGAAATAGGGGCTGTACCTTATATATAAACATCCCTTTTCCATACTCTTGATTTACCGGTCCGAAAAGGTCTATATCCGTAAGCACAGCAAAGATCAGGCGATTGCTGCGCCGGTAAAAAACTCCCTGTAAGGTCTCCGAACCTACCCTTTGATGCGGATACAGGGTGCTAACTCTTATACTTACAGTTATATGAAAGCCAAGTACATCATTCTCATCTGGGCAGTCAGTTTCATTGCCATGGTCATTACCGTGGCATTCTCTCTGTTCTGTACCCTTGTGTTCCTGATACCTTTCGTGGCAACCTCCCTATACATCGGACGACACTCCGAACGTATGCTTCGTGAACTTCACCTCGACGGACACACAGACGATGATCTGCTCTGATCCTTCCGTGCCATGGCTACCACCCTTGACACCCTCTATGCCGAACTTCAGGAAGTGGAGCAGATGAACGAAGAAGAGGTATGCCGTCGGTACAACGCCGATTCCAAACAGGACATACTCGATCTGATCCGGGAAGACATCACTGCCGAAGAGCAGGAACTCGCTTCCCATATCCCTCCCGATGACGACGACGGCATCGATTACGATGCCATCTGTCATGTGCAACAACTGAGCAGATACTGCTGAAATCAACCTTCAAAATAGAAAAAATGGCAAAAGAATCCGAAGAAAGACGTAAGGTCAGAGAGACCTTGCTCCGGCAGGGTGATCGTATCCTGTTTCATGCATCGCTTTACCTGAAAATCAACCGTATGCTTGCCGATCTCAATCGTGTTTCCCGTATTCAGGGACTCATCGGCCGCAACGAAGTACTCTATTCCGTGCAGAAAGAGGGAGCCCCTCCGGGCACCTTCTATGTGGTCCGTAATACAGTAGAAGCCGACCGGCAGAATGAATGTGAAGAGTCAGAGTTAACCATACATCCCATTTACAATCAGTTTGAACAATGAAGAACATGGATACACGCCTCCATGAGGCAGCAGACAGATGGTTTCGCAACGCATGGCCCGAGTACATCCCGTATTTGATACGTACCAGGCAGAAAGCCATCCCACAGATAGAGACTCCCACCGGACTTTCTATAGAGAGATACAGACAAGGACGTCCCGATTTCGTCCTCGAACGTCCCAACCGGTTTTACCACTTTCTGGCCATAGAGCTCAAACTGCCTTTCGGCACCCGTCCCGAAGGGCGTGCAGCCTGGCAGCAAAGCGTAGAAAAAGGACAGGGAAAATATGTCTCCTGCCATACACTGGCAGACTTCATGCAGGTGGTCAACCGATACATGGCAGAATAAAGATAGGTACGATGTACGGATGTAAGATATACGATGTGGCATTACATCTACAAAGAGTAATCACCTATGTCAATATGTCTTAGAGTCTGTAATCTCCATCGTACATAGCGAAGTATCCACAATCGTAGTTGACTTCGGCGACCGCCTGAGTTGACTGCGTCGATCTTCGATTCGTAAATCCGTGCATCGTAAATCCCTTCATAGCGAAGCGTCCCGGTTTTCCATTGTAAATCGTAAATAGTCCAATCGTAAATCCCTTCATGACCTACATAGAACTGATCAATCGCTTCTGGCAGTTGGACGAACGAGACAATTTTACTCCCCAGGAGACACGTCTTTACTTCTACCTGCTCAAAACCTCCAATCTGCTCGACTGGCCGCCAAGCTGGTGTCGCAAGAATGCCGCCCTTGCTTCCGACGTGGGGGTTTCGGTGACCACACTGCAGCGGATACGGGAGCGTCTGCAGCAGATTGGGCTGATCCGTTACGAGGTGGGTAGACAGGGTTCGACCCATAAGACACGATACTTCCTTACAGATGCTCCCTGCCAGGGTACTGTGTGTGGGAAGATACTGCCGGAACTCCCATTTGACTCTGGCATTCCCGGT
>DALZBD010000465.1:0-3432 GCA_031977515.1 Bacteroides sp.
TCAGACTCTACACAAGCTACAAAATAAAATATGTTCTTTTGTTCTTATGTCTAAAAAAAAATATGTCAACCGCAGGGAATGTCGAATTCACATTGGGGCACTTGTAGAGACGCAATACTTTGCGTCTCATAAAATAAGTCCTGCATTTCAGAAATAGATGATAAAATTTTGTGTAAGAGAATATAGAGATTAATTATGAAGAAAATTGTTTTCTTAGCGATCCTTTGTATATGCCTGGGGTGGAACATGAGTGTACAGGCACAGACCGGTACACTCTTCAACGAAGCCGCCCAGCAATTTGTAATGTACGAAAGTGCCCGTGACAACAACTCAGGTGCCGATCGTATGTACGGGCATTTACTGAACTCCTATTACAACTACTGCAAAGTGGTAGAAGCATCCGATGCAGGCGAGTATCTCGATGCCTCCAAGCGCCGGCTGCGTCAGATCTATCCGTTGTTGCTCGGAGGTTTTGTCTATTACAACGACAAAGACAATCCCGCCAAAGCAGCGGAGTTCGGAGCAGCCTATATCGAACTTCCTCAGATGCGTGCGTTGCAGGACAGTTACCTGGCGCGTGACGGACAGTACACATCCGTACTGTACTACACAGCAGTCGTGCTTTACAATCAGGACAAGCACGAGCAGGCGCAACGCTTCTTCCGCGAATACCTGACCCTGCCCGATGCCGACAAGGACAAAGATGCATACGTCTACCTGAGTATGTCCTACCAGAAGCAGAAAAACTTCCAGCAGCAGGAACAGATCCTTGAGCAGGCGGTGCAGAAGTATCCGGTATCTCTGGACTTCTACTACAATCTGGTCAACGTGCACATCTCTACCAACAACATGCCGAAGTTGCTGGTGTGTATCAACCGTATCCTCGAGATAGACCCCAACAACGAGAAGGTACTTCCTATCAAAGCGCGACTGATGGAACGCGAAGGACGCAACAAAGAGGCTCTCGAAGTATACCAGCGACTGTATGCCCTGCATCCCGACAGTCCCGAGATCCTGACCGGTGTGGCACGGGCCAACTTCAACTATGCCACCGAGATCATCAACGAAGGAGCTACCATTGCCAATGATGCGGAGTATGCCACCGTACGCCTGCGTGCTGCCGGTTACCTGCAGGAAGCACAGGACCTTTTCCTGAAAATACTCAAGAAAGATCCCGCCTCTGTGCAGTATATGCAAGGTCTGTTGAGTATCTACCAGTATATGGATATGACCGCTGAATACGAAGTGCTCAAACAGATCCTTGAGAGCAACAAAACCTACAGCGAATTTCCCGCTTTGCTGGCTGCCTATCAGGTGGCACAGAAAGACCGGACCATCGTGGAAGATATCGATGTGACTTCCGTACCTGTACCGGTGAATCCGGCCCGGCTCGTGATCCGGGTGGATAGCTTTATGGATCACAACAACAATCGCCTGATCGATGCCGGCGAAGCTTTCACCATACAGTTTACCCTTCTCAATGAGGGCGAAGGGGACGCATACAACGTACGTGTCCGCCTCTCCGAGCAACAGGGACTGGAGCAGTATTTCGACGGTGCCCGCGAACTCGATGCCGGTATTGTACCCGCAGGAGGCTCTAAAGAATTCTCCATGCGGTTTCTGGCCAAGCAGGACCTGCCCAGTGCACAGGCAGTCATCAACCTGTATGCTTTCGAAGCGAATGGTTTCGATGCTCAACCGGTGGCTATGAACATCGGTACCCTGGAATACGCATTGCCTCGCCTCGATGTGGCCGACTATCAGTTTTTCGCTACCGATGGTTCCTCCCTCACACGGGGCAAGAACGGAAAGCTGACCGTTGCTCTCAACAACCTCGGACGTGTTCCCGCTACCGGACTGCATGTCAAATTCACCTTCCCCAACAATGTATACGCCACGGATGCTCCCGAGATCACATTGGATAGTATCTCCGCCGGAGATGTGTCGGTCATCGACTGTGGATTTGTGGTAAACAACCGTTTCGACCAGGACTCCATTGTGGTGACCATGGCGGTAAGTGAAGACAGCCGTTCGTCGTATGTAAATAAGGTATTCAAAGTGAAGCTCGGACAATACCTCACGGCAGCCAATACCATCAATATCTCTTCCCGCAGCGATGCACCGGCAGTAAATACCAATACCTTTAGTCTTACCTACAAAAGTGAACTGCTGGAAAATATTCCGGAAGGTGCCGTCTCTCCCAACCGTTACGCGCTCATCATTGGCAACGAAGATTACAGCATCACAGGTGCCAATGCCGAGATCAACGTACCCTATGCAGTGAACGACGCACAGGTATTCCGTGAATATTGCGTGCGTACGTTCGGTATCCCGGCCAACCAGATCAAGGTGTTGTACAACGCCACCACCGGGATGATGCACGAACAGCTGGGTTGGCTCTCCAGTATTGCCAGTGCCAATCCCGATGCGGAACTGTTCTTTTATTTCTCCGGACACGGCAACAATGACGAACGTACCAAAGACCCGTATCTGTTGCCTGTAGATATTACCGGACGGAATATGCACCTCGGTATTTCACTCAACGATCTCTACAAACAACTGGCCGCCAACAACCCGAAGAATGCGTATGTGTTCCTCGATGCCTGCTTCAGCGGAGGCCACAAAAGTGAAGCTCCGCTCGTGGCACAGAAAGCGATCCGTGTAGTACCCAAGTCAGGTTTCCCATTGGGAAATACGATCAGCTTCTCTTCCAGTAGCGGAGATCAGACCTCCAGTGTATACCACGAGAAAAACCAGGGTTATTATACCTATTTCCTCATCAAGGTATTGCAGGAGTCAAGGGGCGAACTGACCATGCAGGAACTCTTTGAACGTACGGTCAACGAGGTGAAAAGAGCCACCCTGCAGATCAATAAACTCCAGGAACCTCAGGTGACTGTATCTGCTCAGTTGGGCGATGAATGGAAGAATATCCGACTGAAACAGATCGCACGGGCAGAACCGCAAGAGTGATCTTCTATCCTATAGAATGATTACATAGCCAGGAGACTGTCCCCAAAATCTCTGAAATAAAAACCACTCTCGCTACAGCACATTGTAGCGAGGGTGGTTTTGTTTAGGAAAGACTTTGGGAGCATTCGCAGTGTATGGGGTATTTGGTTCATTTCCGACTGCAGTACTTATCATCGGTTGCAGGTTTGTTCGTTCAGGTAAGCCGTTGCTATTAACTGCAAAAGCCGCCTTATCTAAGGAGTGATCCCGGTTGTATCAACCTCTTTTGCCGGTTGCAGGAGTTGAGCCCACATATACGGGCTATTCGGCCCACAGATGCAGGCCGATGGGTTTACATTTGCGGGCTATTCGGCCCACAACTGTGGGCTGAACTAATCCTGTAAGCAAAGCAGGTTAATACGTGCTGAATGCAGGGTTAGTGATTACTGGATAGAGGGTTAAGTAGGGCTTTGTAGAGGA
>DALZBD010000466.1:0-3421 GCA_031977515.1 Bacteroides sp.
TGCGTCTGAAAACACAAAAAGAAAGCCACGGAAAAGATAAGACGACAGTCTGTAAAACTATAAACACATATATTATTTCTCTAAAACATCGAACAGAATCTAATGATACGAAAAGTTTTTATCACCGGGGGTGCCAACGGAATAGGCCGTACATTGGTACAAACCTTCTCACAAGCCGGGTATAAAGTCGCATTTTGCGATATAGATGAGACAGCAGGCAGAGAACTGGAGAAGCAATACAATGTACGTTACTTCCAGATAGACGTACGCGATGCCTCTGCCCTGGAAAGCATCATGCAATCTCTTTTCCGGGAATGGGGAGATATTGACATCCTGATCAACAATGCCGGCATCAGCAAATTTATCCCCATCACCGAAAGTTCCGTAGAGGATTTTGATGATATCCTCTCGGTGAATCTGCGTCCTGTCTACATTACCTCCCGTTACCTCGCACTACACCGGAAGCAACAATCAGTTGCCAACCCTTACGGACGTATCATCAATATCTCTTCTACCCGTTATCTGATGAGCGAGCCCGGCAGCGAAGGCTACGCAGCCTCCAAAGGAGGAATATACTCTCTGAGCCATGCTCTTGCCCTATCTTTGAGTGATTACCACATCACTGTTAACTCGATCAGTCCAGGATGGATCCAGAACGATCATTATGACCGGCTCACCCCTCAGGATCACCTGCAGCACCCTTCAAAGAGAGTAGGCAAACCCGAAGATATTGCCAACCTTTGCCTGTTCCTTTGCAAAGAGGAAAATGACTTCATAAACGGAGAAAATATAGTGGTTGACGGAGGTATGACTAAAAAAATGATTTATATCGACTGATACCCGAAATCTCAAAAAAAAGTAGTATCTTTGTTTGTTAGTAAAAGAGCCTTATTAAGGATATAAACAAAAGTTAAACAAGCTCTGAATGGTGTATTTTTTTAATTTAAAACCTCAATTCAACATTTAGGAAATGGGTAGAGTCCTGATTATTGGTGCAGGCGGTGTAGGAACCGTCGTTGCACACAAAGTAGCACAAAACAGTGATGTATTCACAGATATTATGATAGCCAGCCGCACCCGGTCAAAGTGCGACGACATTGTAAAAGCTATTGGTAATCCCGCGATACAAACGGCACAGGTAGATGCAGACAATGTAGAAGAACTGGTTGCCCTTTTCAATAGTTTCAAACCGGAGATCGTGATCAACGTAGCATTGCCCTATCAGGATCTGACCATCATGGAAGCCTGTCTGCAAGCCGGGGTTAACTATCTCGATACAGCCAACTACGAGCCCCTGGATGAAGCTCATTTCGAATACAGCTGGCAATGGGCCTATCACGAACGTTTCAAAGAGGCGGGCCTGACAGCTATTCTGGGGTGTGGGTTTGATCCGGGTGTAAGTGGGATATACACTGCGTACGCTGCCAAACATTATTTCGATGAGATCCATTATCTGGATATTGTGGACTGTAATGCAGGAGATCATCACAAAGCATTTGCTACGAATTTCAATCCAGAGATAAACATCCGCGAGATCACTCAGAAAGGTCGTTATTACGAAAACGGTGAATGGGTAGAAACGGGGTCTCTGGAGATCCACCAGCCGATCACTTACCCCAATATTGGCCCGAAGGAGTCTTACCTACTCTATCACGAAGAACTGGAATCGTTGGTAAAAAACTTCCCGACCATCAAACGGGCACGTTTCTGGATGACTTTCGGTCAGGAATACCTGACTCACCTGCGTGTCATACAGAATATCGGTATGGCCCGTATAGATGAAATTGACTATAACGGTCAGAAGATCGTACCGATCCAATTCCTGAAAGCCGTACTGCCCAATCCGCAGGATCTGGGAGAGAACTATACCGGAGAGACTTCTATCGGATGCCGTATCCGTGGTATCAAGGATGGCAAAGAGCGTACCTATTATGTCTACAACAACTGTAGCCACGAAGCAGCCTACAAAGAAACCGGAATGCAAGGTGTCAGCTATACAACCGGAGTACCGGCTATGATCGGTGCAATGATGTACTTTAAAGGCCTGTGGAAAAAACCGGGTGTAAACAATGTGGAAGAGTTTGATCCGGATCCGTTCATGGAACAACTGAATATACAGGGACTGCCCTGGCACGAAGAATTTGATAAAGATCTGGAAGTATGATACAAGTCGGAGACAAAGCACCGGAAGTATTGGGTAAAGACCAGAACGGGAAAGAGATCTTTCTGAGTGCGTACAAAGGAAAGAAACTGGTTTTGTATTTCTATCCCAAAGATAGCACTTCGGGATGCACCGCTCAGGCCTGCAATCTGCGTGACAACTATGCAGATCTCCGCGCTCAGGGATATGAGGTAATCGGAGTGAGTATAGACGGTGAAAAATCACACCAGAAGTTTATTGAGAAAAACAACCTTCCGTTCGATCTGATCGCCGACACAGATAAAAAACTGGTCGAAGAATTCGGAGTCTGGGGCGAAAAGAAGTTATACGGACGCGCCTACATGGGTACATTCCGCACTACGTTTATCATCAATGAAGAGGGAGTTGTAGAACGTATCCTAACACCTAAAGAAGTAAAGACAAAAGATCATACCGCGCAAATAATTAACTCGTAGTCTCCAGGATACAAAAGCATCTGTTTCTCTTCTACAGCAGAGCATTTTTAGAATGATAAGACTGCAAAACAACTATTTTTTATGGCAAAGAAAAACGAACTTAATTTTGAAACAGAAAATAAATTGGATACAAACGAAAAATTAAAGGCCTTACAGGCCGCTATGGACAAGATAGAGAAAAACTTCGGTAAAGGATCTATCATGAAAATGGGGGACGATAGCGTAGAACAGGTGGAGGTAATCCCCACTGGCTCCGTTGCCCTGAACAACGCATTGGGAGTAGGTGGTTATCCACGTGGAAGAATAATCGAGATATATGGTCCTGAATCTTCCGGTAAGACGACGCTGGCCATTCATGCCATTGCAGAAGCTCAGAAAGCAGGAGGTATTGCCGCATTTATTGATGCGGAGCATGCTTTTGATCGCTTTTATGCTGCTAAATTAGGCGTAAACATTGATGATCTCTGGATCTCACAGCCAGACAACGGTGAGCAGGCATTAGAAATTGCCGAGCAATTGATCCGTTCTTCGGCTATTGACATTATCGTGATCGACTCTGTTGCCGCACTGACCCCGAAAGCAGAGATTGAAGGGGATATGGGAGACAATAAGGTAGGATTGCAGGCCCGACTGATGTCACAGGCTTTGCGTAAGCTTACTGCCGCCGTGAATAAGACCAACACGACCTGTATCTTTATCAACCAGTTGCGTGAAAAGATCGGTGTAATGTTTGGAAATCCTGAAACGACTACAGGGGGTAATGCACTGAAATTCTATGCTTCTGTACGCCTCGATATCCGTCGTG
>DALZBD010000467.1:0-3420 GCA_031977515.1 Bacteroides sp.
CAAAGTATTGCGTCTCTACAAAGGATATCGCGTTAAAAACACAAACCCTGTAGAGACGCAATACCTTGCGTCTCAGCACAGCGCAGCACAAAACACAGCACAGCGCAGCAGAAAATACAACCCAGTCATACATCTAACAATGAATTTCAATATAAACAACAGACTACTTTTTATTAATTAAATTTTTAAACATGATGAAAATTAAACATTTATTTTTGCTCTTTGCCGCTACTACGTTTGCACTGACAGGGTGTAACAAAGACGACAACGGTGGCAACCAACCAGAAGATGGGGAATTTGATTTCTATCTGAAAATTACCAGAGAGGACAATGGAAAGACCAGAGCCGATGCAGGTCAGGTAGCCGATGGCAAAACTGTTGAATTCACCGACGGTGGACTGTTTTTCGCAGATGCAACCGGTAAATTTGTAAGATATGTACGTATAACCAATGATCTGGCTACAGGTACTGTGACCGCCGAACAACTGGAAGATGGTCATTTGTTTAAGGGTATTTCCAATACAGCAACGAAAGTGTACATCGTAGGTAATCATGACTTTTCCGGTAAGACAGCTTACAAGGATATTGATGAATTAAATACGATCAAACTGACTTTGAAAGACCAGGCGGATGCTAATTTCGGGGTAGCGAATGCTACACTGTACGGTGCTTCGGATCTGGTACCGGTGACTCCAAGTGCTGCTAATGAGTATGCCAACAGAGAAGCTAAGGTGAAAGTAAGACCTCTTATCGCCCGTTGGGAAATTGCTGAGGTAGGCACCAAGCCCGCTTCACTGATCGACGACGGTTGGGTACTGGAAGGGATCTATATCGATAACTTCTACTATACTTCTTCTCTGCTGGCTGATTATAGCGATTGGAATGAGAATCAGTGGATAAATAAGCTTGATACGTATGACAAATATGCGAGAACTTCTCCGGGTGTTTATACGAACATAAGCTGGAACCCTATCCTTTTCGACGATGGAAGTTATAACTATACATCAAACACGGTCATCCCGTCATATACAGGTGGACTTCAAACCGCTGCTTCCAACAAAGTTGCCCCTGCTAAAGGAGCCTGGGCCTACAATATGTATGCAGATGCCGGTCGTGTGCCTAATATCGTACTTTGCCTGAGCAATGTGAAGATAAGCGGTACGCTGTATGACAATAAAACGCTGAGAGAAGGCGGTGTCACTCTTTCTGATGGTATAGCCTACCTGACTGTTACCGGTTACAACCAGGCCGGATCCTCTGTCTCCATCGAAGGTGGTCATGTATACATTCTCCGGAACCTTTTGTTTGATGAAGATGATCTTCGCAACGAGCCAAAGGGACCCAAAGATCCGGACAATCCGGACCCGGACAAAAAATTCGATGTATGGGTAGAAGTAGAGCTGATGGATTGGAAGGTAGTTCCCGTAGAAGCAGAATTCAACTAACCCTCTATCACTCGCATACATAGCTTGTAAAAAGCTTATATACTCATTACCGGGCGCGGTGCCTGACTGCATGGCGCCCGGTATTTCTCCCCAAATCCAGCAAACGACAATGAAGGCAATAAAAAAGGGCATATTTCTCCTGTTGGTGATCCTCGGATCTCCCAGCTGTGTCAAGGAAAACCTGGACGACTGTCCCGAACCGGATCCATACAATCTGGTATTATCTTTCGAGTATTTCGATAAAACGGGAAAAGATATATTTGCCGATCGTATACAGGCCATAGATGTACTCATTTATGACCGGAATTATCATTTGTACAAAGAAATTAACGCAGACGATGTGCTGGAGCATCCGCAACGCACCAAATCGCTCTACGTAGAGCCGGGAGTGTATTACATCGTCAGCTGGGCCAATAACTTCACCAATCGGTTTTACATGGCTGGTGTTTCCAAAGACAATCTCTTGCTGGGCGAGAACCGTATCTATCACAACTTCAGCAGTGAATCGGCCGATGAACTGCATTATGCTCCGGACCTGCGTGCTGTGGGGCAGGAAACAGAGATCCCTGACGACTATTCTATCTACCGGGTGACGGTAGCGGACACAGGTATCACCTACCATACACTCTCTTACATGAGTGCCCACCGACGGGTGAATGTTTTTCTCAGAGGGTTTGACGAAGTGACTTCGCCGGAAACCGACAATCCTTTCGTGCACATTGCCAACCTGACAGATTATTACAACTGCTACCTGAAACGTGGTGAGGAGTCTACCAGGTACCAGAAAATATCCGAAGAAATTCTTGTGGAAGAAAAGAACCTGGGCTATGCCGGATTCTACGTTCCGCATTTTGATAACCAAAGTCCCGTGACCCTTCAGGTGGTGGGGCAGACTCCTGAAGGCGCCTCCTACCTGCACCGTGTCACCATGGATGAGGTACTCCGGGAACTGGAACTCGTTGTGGAGGATGGTGACGACGAGACTATAAATGTAGTTATCGAACTGATCGACAATACCTATGTAGTGGTGAAGATACCTGAGTGGCTCACCGAAGAGGTAGATGGCGAATACAATTAATCAGAGAGTGTATGAAAGATCTATTCACTATACAAAGATTCTGCGGTCTGGCTTGCCGGCCTGCTGCCTGGAGCCTGGCTCTGCTCTGGTGTGGTATGCTCTTGCTTGGCGGAGCCTGTACGCATGACGATGTCCGTGTTCCGGGCACACAGGCTTCCATCACCCTGTCTATCCGTCTGCCTCAGACCGGGACGACCCGTGCGCTGGACCCTGATCTCGATGAAAACCACATAGAAGACATACACGTACTTCTTTTCCGGGAGACAGATAAGACATTCGTTGCCCTGATCGAAGGGGAAGAACTCACTGCCGGTGCTACCTCTTACGAGAAAAAGTTCAAAGCCAGCCTGCCGGTAGGAGAGTATGACCTCATGGTAATTGCCAATGCGAAAAGTATACTGACCGTTTCTCCTGCTCTGAGCGAGGGGACGGCTATGGGCGATATCATCGAAGCGCTGAATCTGGAGATGGCAGGTGCATGGGATTCCGATAGTCCCCTTGCTGTGCCTTTCCCGATGTGGGGCGAGGCAACCCAGGTGACGGTAGACGAAAATCTCACACTGAATCCCATCCCGCTGATCCGTATGGTGGTGCGTATCGATGTGATTGTAGATAAATCGGTCTCCAATGCTAAGGGGACCTTACAGAGTGTACGTCTGTACAACCGGTATACCCGGGGACAGATCATTCCCCGGACCGGTACTTATGTATCGGGCCCGGGCGAGCTTTATGCCCTTGCACCCAGTATTCCCGCCACAGCCACGAAGGTGCGTGGTCCCCTTGTCTACCAACCTCCTGTGCCTGCGGATACCCTGAAGGCTGCCATATACACCTTTGAAGCCATCCGGGGGACCTCAGAGGAACTGTTGGAGAATACCTGCCTGGTACTGGGGATCG
>DALZBD010000468.1:0-3420 GCA_031977515.1 Bacteroides sp.
TTCCGCATTGTTATTGATCTTGTGCAGGAACCGGACAAATACCTTTTTCGCTTTTTCCATTGCTTTAAAAAATTAGTTATCCTTGAAAACGCTGCAAATGTAATACGTCCGTCAATTCTTTCACTTGATATAAAGCAAAAAGTGAAAAATCGGACGGTTTCATCGCAGATTAATTGATTCATATCAAGAATTTCGTAACTTTGCTAATGAAAAAACCTTATTTTTTGATTAATCTCTGATGAAAACGCAAATAAACAGGTAAAGGATATATGGATACATTAATGATACAGGCTGTGGACGCAGCCGTAAACTCACGCTACCCACAGATGCATCCCGAAGGACGTAAGTTACTTGAAGAGGTACTCATCCGGAAGGAATTGGCCAAAGGAGAATTTCTGATCACCGAAGGCCATGTCTGCCAGAACATTGCCATTGTAGGCAAGGGTATGATGCGTCAATTCTATTATAAAAACGGAAAAGATGTAACGGAACATTTCTCTTACGAGGGATGTATCCTGATGTGTATAGAGAGTATGCTCAAACAGGAGCCCTCTCACCTGATGGCGGAAGCCCTGGAGCCAGCAGTGGTTTATCTGCTTTCTTTTGATAAGCTACAAAAACTCATGGAACAGTCGTGGGAGATCAATATGTTCTACCGCAAGATCCTCGAATATTCCCTGATCGTATCCCAGATAAAGGCGGATTCGTGGCGATTCGAGACCGCCCGTGAGCGATACAATTTCCTGCTCAAAACCCACCCGGAGGTGATCAAAAGGGCTCCTTTGTCGCACATCGCCTCTTATCTGCTGATGACACCGGAGACCCTGAGTCGTGTACGTTCAGGAGTACTTTGAACTACTTTTTGACCTATGTCAATTCGATTTTTCCACGAACCACTTATCTTTGCACATACAAAAAGAGATTAGTTTGAAAGGAACAAAGAATTGTTTTTAGGTAACACATTAAAAAAGGAATCCTATTTATCAGGTAGATAGGGTTCCTTTTTTCTTTAATTATTCTGCTCTTCACGTAAGTAGACAAAAATAAACTGTATATTTGTCCCACATCATTAATTTTACATTTCTTGTACAAATCAACATTCCACACTTCTGTTCTGATCTTCTTTTCATTGTATATGGTGCTGGTCTCCGGGTGCCGTACAGAAGAGAATACTCAGGTTTATGTCTTTCCCGAACATCTTCTGCAGGAAGGTGATCTGGTTTTTCGTCGGGGCACAGGTATAGCCAGTCGCATGGTGCTTGCAGCCGACCAGAAAGGAATGTATTCACATATAGGGATGGTGGTCCGGCACGATGAAGTATGGAAAGTGATCCATGCCGTACCGGGCGAACCGGACTTCAAAGGAGATCCGGATCGGGTGAAAATGGAACCCATCCATCGCTTTTTTGCTTCAGATCGCGCAGCCTGCGGTGCGCTCATGCGGTTTCAAGGCGATTCGATGATCAACAAAATGGCGGCCATACAGGCATTGAAATTTTATGAAGCAGGACTATTGTTCGATCACGATTACAACCTATCCGACAGCAGCCGTATCTATTGTACAGAACTTGTACAGCGCTCCTATTCTTACGAAGGAGCCGATCTGGCAGAAGGAAGAATGACGAAGATCAGTCTACCTGCCCTGAGTGGAAGCTACATCCTGCCCAGCGATATCAGTAGCAACTCACACATTGAACTTATTTATCAATTTTAATAACATATATTTAAAAACAACACGTATGAAAAAGGGTATTTATTTTGCATTTCTGGCAACTTTGTTGATCACTTTTGCTGCCTGCTCGGCCGGATCTCCCGGAGAAGCAGCTAAGAAGTATGCCAATTACCTGAAAAACGGCGATTATGAGAAATTTGCCGAAGGAATCGCTATGTCTGAAGACATGAGTGCCGACGAGGCGAAACAAGGACGTCAGATGTTTGCTGCCATGATGCAGGAAAAAGGAAAAATGGCTCTCGAACAGAAAGGTGGTATCGACAAGATTGATATCGTATCGGAAAATATGGACAGTGATGGAAACACCGCAAAAGTTGTATTGAAAATGACTTTCAAGAACGGCGAAAGTGAAGAAATGAACTACAACATGGTGAAACAAAAGTCTGGCTGGAAGATAGACTTGAGTGGAAAATAAAGACAAGCTCACTTATATAATAAAAGCGGATCCTCTGTAAAATGAGTTCCGCTTTTATTTTTCATGAGTATAAGAGCCTATTTACATTTTACTTGTTTCTTTATCTGAGACGCAAGGTATTGCGTCTCTACAAGTGGATGTTTTCTGAATGTGATATACGTGTAGAGACGCAATACTTTGCGTCTCATCAAACAAAAAGAGTGCTGAAGAAAGAGCAAAAAATATCTATAACAAATCTTTTGTAGAATCTAAGATCGACGAAGTCAACTGAGGCGGTCAGCGTTAGCTAAAATTTAAACAGGCTCTTAGAAAGAAATACTTTTTTTCAGGCAAAGCACTTTTCTTACTCTTTATAAAGAGGTAGAGTAGCAAGTTCTTCAAAAAGTACACTCAATTTCTCTACAACAACTTCAGCGTATCGTTGTCCTTTCTCTGCAGTAGCATTTTTAGGATTCCCCACTCCGGTGTCTACAGTAGCCTTATCCCAATGCCGGGGAGCCCAACCGACCTTAGCCTGGAGAGACGGTATAGCAAACGGCAGGGAAGCACCCTCTCCTGCCTGATCCATCGCAACCAGATCGGGACGGTAATGCAACACCATAGATGTTTCCGACTCTCCTGCATGATCGTCTATCTTCTCTCCGAAATATCCGGCAGTGGGAACAATTGTAAACCAATCGGCCGTCACGATCAGAAAATCCGGATATACAAACGCAAGATCACGTATCATTCCTTTGAAATGATTGCCACCGTGTCCACCAAGAATCAATAGACGACGCATCCCTTGTGCGTACAACGAAGCCACAATATCCTCCAGAATAGCCTGCTGGGTAGTGTAACGGGTATGTATGCAAAAAGGCAATTCGCGCTGCCCCGGATTATGAGCTCCGAAAGCCACCGGAGGCATTACCATACAATGTATACCCGTACGCTCAAGGGTCTGTCTGGCAGCATCCACTGCCATATCGTGTGGCAGGATACAATCTGTCAGATAAGGTAAATGCAGATTGTGAGGCTCAATAGCACCCCAGGGTAGAATGGTTAAGTGATATTGGTGTTTTTTTACTTCACCGTAATTACTGACCATCAGGTCGATTTCTCTGTTGTTCATCATATAAAAAGTTTCGGGGTTGTACAACAAGAACAAATATAGTGAAAGTCATTTTCAGACAGAAGAACATAAGAACAAAAGAAGACAAGGATATACAGATTCTACAAATTAAACACAATATAGATATATGTTCTTTTGTTCTTCTGTCTAAAAAAATATGTT
>DALZBD010000469.1:0-3417 GCA_031977515.1 Bacteroides sp.
AGTTTTTTCATCGCAAGTGATCTTAAGGATTACACAACCGTTCTACCGGGAAGCGAACTTCCATGGTTGCAAAGTAATCTCAGAAAATATCTCTGGGCAAGGAGTTTTCACTAAAAGCCGGTAGGGAGATTCCTATTTGTGAGAGTAATTTTCCCATTCCTATAAGAAATAGGCAATATAGTCCTTTTCTTTGTATTCATATATATCATTATGATACCCTATAAAGAGATTTACTTGCAAACAGGTCAAAAAAACTCTTTTTCGCTGATTCTGACAAATAGTTTTTATACCTTTTCAGCAGATTGTTTCGGAAGAAGCTACATATTTATCAAAAAAACAGTATAATTATTCATTTAAAAACAGCAAAATGTATATTCTTCCAAAGATAAAGTTAACTTTCCATATACAGAAAGTTAACCTTATAAAGTTGGAAAGTTAACTTTAGGCAGATAGGAAGTTAACTTTCCAGTTGTAAGGAGAAAGTTCTACCCTTTTCTTCAGAAGAAAAAGCTCAAAAATCTCTCCGGAAGCCTGTAAACAGCATCACTTTCACAACTTACATATTTCTTTATTTTTCCAGAAAAATAATGCAAATTATATATTATTTCCCTTGTTATTTTTACTTTTCTCAACTATCTCTCTATAAATACAAACGTTTTGAAAATTTCTAATACCGATTTATTATCCCATTTATATCTTCTTTATCATCAGACCGAAAAAAAGCCATTTTAAACGCTTCAGAATATCATTTTGTCTATTTGATATTTCCACCTTTTCTGCCCGGATATGAACATCCGTGCACCTTTTATAACTCCTATTATACCTCCCTTTGTACCTTCCCGGCTACTTTTGCAACAGGTTTACTGCACCCGTCGACAGGAACACCAGTCGGAACGCGGAACTACACCCCACCCCATACCAACCACTGAAGAGACAACAAACAAAATGTAATACCACAGAGAAAATGACAAAAATCCGTTCAATCGCAGCACTTCTGCTCCTGACCCTGACCGGCTGTACGCAGGAAGGGAATACTCCTCTCTACCTCGACGCGCGGCAACCGACAGAGAAGCGGGTGGAAAACCTGATGAAGCGCATGACGCTGGAAGAGAAAGTGGCCCAGATGGCTCAGTATGTAGGCATCGAACACATGAAGGCTGCAGAGAAAGAGATGAGCCTTGAAGAGTTGAAACAGAGCCATGCGCGGGGGTTCTACCCCAACCTCCACTCTTCGGAGCTGATCGAAATGACCCGGCAGGGCAAGGTAGGCTCGTTCCTCCATGTAGTGACTCACGAAGAGGCGAATTTGTTGCAATCCTACGCACTGGAATCCCGACTGAAAATACCCGTATTGATCGGTATTGATGCCATTCATGGCAACGGTCTCTACCGGGGTGCCACGCTTTACCCGACACCTATTGGGCAGGCGGCTACGTTCGAACCGGAACTGATCGAACGGGCATCGCGCGAGACAGCGCTGGAGATGCGTGCCACGGGCACACACTGGGCATTCACACCCAATGTGGAGGTAGCACGGGATGCCCGCTGGGGACGTGTGGGTGAGACGTTTGGCGAAGATCCGCTATTGGTGGGCCGCATGGGAGCGGCTACCGTGAGAGGACTGCAGGGCGATGACTTCACCGGAACGGACAAAGTACTGGCCTGTGTGAAGCACCTGGTAGGGGGCAGCCAGCCGATCAACGGCATCAACGGCGCCCCGTTTGATGCATCGGAGCGTACGCTGCACGAGGTGTTTCTGCCTCCCTTCAGGGAGTGTGTGGAAGCAGGCGCGTTTACCTTTATGATGGCGCACAACGAGGTGAACGGCGTACCGTGCCACACGAGCCGCTACCTGATGCAGGATCTTCTGCGCGAGAGGTGGAAGTTCGACGGATTCATCGTGAGCGACTGGATGGACATCGAACAGGTACACGAGCGGCACCGCACGGCACCTACGATGGAGGATGCCTACCTGCAAAGTGTGAGAAATGGGATGGATATGCACATGCACGGGCCGGAGTTTACCGAGTCGGTGGTGCGGCTGGTAGAGCAGGGACAGATACCGCAGTCGCGGATAGACTATGCCGTGCGCCGGATACTGACGGCTAAGTTCAACCTGGGATTGTTTGAGAATCCTTATATAGATACAGACCGGGTATCGGAGACGGTGTTCTGCCGGGAGCATCAACAGACGGCACTGGAGATGGCACGCAAAAGCATCGTATTGCTGAAAAACGAGAACAACCTGTTGCCGATAGACCGCAATAAATATAAGAAGATATTCGTGACAGGGCCCAATGCGGACAACCAGACGATCCTGGGCGACTGGGCGTTCCGGCAGCCGGACTCGTGTGTGACAACGGTAGTGGAAGGCGTGCGCCGGGTATCGCCGGAGTCGCAGGTAGACTTCTTGCCCTTCGATACGAACCTGCGCACGATGGAGATGTCACGGGTATTGCAGGCGCGGGACAGGGCCCGACAGGCGGATCTGGCCATTGTGGTGGTGGGTGAGAATTCCATGCGGTATATGTGGCAGGACAAGACCTGCGGCGAGAATACGGATCGGTATGACCTGACGCTCGTGGGGCTGCAACAGCAGCTGGTGGAGGAGATCTACCAGACGGGAGTACCTACGGTGGTGGTGCTGGTGAACGGCAGGCCGCTGACCACGGAATGGATCGCGGACAACATCCCGGCACTGGTAGAAGCCTGGGAACCGGGGTCGCTGGGCGGACAGGCCATCGCGGAAATCCTTTTCGGAGAGGTGAATCCGGAGGCGAAACTGCCAATCACCATCCCCCGCCATTCGGGACAGATACAGATGTATTACAATTATAAGGAGACCAGCAAATGGTTCAAGTACGGCACAGGCAAGAGCACACCGCTGTTCGAATTTGGCTACGGACTCAATTATTCGTTCTTCGAACTGAGCCCGGTGACGCTGTCGGACAGCCGCATGAAGGCAGATGGCACAATCCGTGCATCGGTAGAGGTGGTGAATACGGGCGACCGTGTGGGTACGGAGGTGGTACAGATGTACATCCGGGATTGCTACAGCTCGGTGACCCGCCCGGTGAAGGAACTAAAGGATTTCCGGAAGGTGACCCTGCAACCGGGAGAGAAACGCACGGTGACGTTTGAGATCACGGCCCGGGAACTGAGCTTCTACGACCTGGATATGAACTACGGTGTGGAGAAAGGGGAGTTTGAAGTGATGATTGGCAATTCGTCGCGCGATGTGGATCTGCAGAAGGAGACGTTCGCGGTAGAATGAACAATGGACATATTTTTTAGACAGAGAATATAGTGAAAGATATTTTTTTAGACAGAAGAACATAAGAACATATAAGACTTTTATACAGCCATTCAGACCCTGCACAAACCACAGAATAAAAATATGTTCTTTTGTTCTTCTGT
>DALZBD010000470.1:0-3414 GCA_031977515.1 Bacteroides sp.
CGAAATTTTGGTCCTGTAGTTATATTTGTTTTCCTGCTGATCCAACTGATGGCAGGAAAATCGGATTTTCCGTCCGCTACACAGAGCGATGAAGGAGAACAAATTCATACTTCGTTCCATGAACAGCAGGATCAGGGCACCTATCATACCGATCTGTATGATCTTCCTCCGGTGAGACAAGCCGATCTGACAGATAGCAAAACACAGACTTTTCATTTTAAGAAATGTCTCAAACGGATCTCACATACGGCAGAAGAGATGTTTCGCTTGCTTTATCATCACAAGAACAAAGTAGCGATCTGCCATTCCTACCATCCCGATCCGGTCAACTACTACATCTACACACTGGAAAAAATAGTCATTTAGACTGCCGTTTATTTTCTCTTTTCCTATTTATCCGAAGAGTACGTCCTGTTTCTTCCGGATACGTCACGTTTTGTACCATTTTGTACACATTATATATTCTGATACAATACATTTACCTATGTATTTTACACTTTTAATTGTAGTTATCCTTACTGCGATAGCACTTGTTGCTGTAGCATTGGGTATCGCTCGTGTCATCTCTCCCCGCTCATTCAACCCACAGAAGGGAGAGGCATACGAGTGCGGTATCCCCACGCGGGGAAAGTCATGGATGCAGTTCAAGGTAGGATATTACCTGTTTGCCATCCTGTTTCTGATGTTTGACGTAGAGACGGTTTTCCTGTTTCCCTGGGCTGTAGTGGTTCAGGATCTGGGAGTAGACGGACTGATCTGCGTCTTGTTCTTCCTGTTTATTCTGATCTTGGGCCTGGCCTACGCCTGGAAGAAAGGAGCGCTCGAATGGAAATAAAAAAACCTCAGATCAAGTCGATGAAGTACGAAGACTTCAACGACAACGAGTATCTGGAGAAAATGGTCCGCGAACTTCAGGAGAATGGCACCAACGTGATCGTGGGTTGCCTGGATGATGTAATCAACTGGGGACGCAGCAATTCGCTCTGGCCACTCACCTTTGCGACAAGCTGTTGCGGCATCGAATTCATGTCTGTGGGAGCTGCCCGGTACGATTTTGCCCGGTTTGGGTTTGAAGTAGCCCGTGCCAGTCCGCGACAGGCAGACTTTATCATGGTGGCAGGAACGATCACCCATAAAATGGCACCTGTGCTGAAACGCTTGTACGACCAGATGGCCGATCCCAAATATGTAATCGCAGTAGGCGGATGCGCGGTATCGGGCGGACCTTTCAAGAAGTCTTACCATGTGGTAAATGGAGTAGATCAGATATTGCCTGTGGATGTATATATCCCGGGATGCCCTCCCCGTCCGGAAGCGATGCTGTATGGTATGATCCAGTTGCAACGAAAGGTGAAACTGGAAAAATTCTTTGGCGGTGTCAACAAACAAGTGGGCAAAAAGGAATACGAACAGTATATGAAAGAGGCTGAGAAAAACGACTGGCAAGACGGTCTGATCGTATAAGATCTATCCGATACAATGAAGTCATCTTGACTTCAATCTGTCGAACCGAACGAAAGATACATCATGAATATAAAAGATAAAATATCAACGATAGTTCCACAGGGTAGTTGGACAGAAGCAGGAGATCCTGTCTTCACCGTACCGGTGGCTGCCTTCCGGACATTTGCCGAAACCCTGAAAAACGATCCTGAACTGGCATTTGATTTTCTCCGGTGCCTCACTGGCATGGACTGGGGGGAGGAAGGTCTGGGAGTTGTCTACCACCTGGAATCGACCGGACTGGGTCATCAGCTGATCGTGAAGATCGTCACTCCTGACCGGGAAAATCCCGTACTGCCTACCGTCAGCGATATCTGGAAAGCTGCGGAACTCAACGAACGGGAGGTATATGACTTCCTGGGCATTCACTTCATCGATCATCCGGATATGCGCCGCCTCTATCTGCGCGACGATTGGGTGGGACATCCGCTGCGTAAAGACTACGATAGCAGGGAAGAGACAAACCCCATCCGGATGGGAAATGAGATAGCCATAGATACCGCTCCTACCCTGCACCTGAAAGCAGACGGTAGCCTGGAAGAGGAGGAACACGTTCTGTTCGAACAACAGGAATACGTGATCAATGTAGGTCCTCAGCATCCTGCCACACACGGAGTACTCCGATTCCGGGTATCGCTGGAGGGAGAGATCATCAACAAACTGGATGTACATTGCGGCTATATTCACCGGGGCATCGAGAAGATGTGTGAGAGCATGACCTATCCGCAAACCCTGGCCATGACAGACCGTCTGGATTACCTGGCCGCTATGCAGAACCGACATGCGCTCTGTATGTGCATCGAGAAAGGAATGGGTATAGAGGTGTCGGATCGTGTCAGATACATCCGTACCATTATGGATGAGTTGCAACGGATCAACTCGCACCTGCTCTTCTTCTCTACCTTGTGTATGGATATGGGAGCATTGACAGCCTTCTTCTATGGTTTCCGCGACCGGGAGTCTGTGCTTGATATCCTGGAAGAGACCACTGGCGGACGCCTGATCTTCCACTACAATACCATCGGAGGTGTGCAATCGGATATCCATCCGAATTTTGTGAAACGGGTCAAAGACTTTATCACCTATCTGCGTGGCAAGCTGCACGAATACCACGAGGTATTCACAGGCAACATCATAGCCCGCCAGCGTTTGCGGGGTGTGGGGGTATTATCGAGAGAAGATGCGATCTCTTTCGGAGCCACCGGAGCCACCGGGCGTGCTTCGGGATGGGCCTGCGATGTACGCAAGCGTATCCCCTACGGCGTATATGATCAGGTGGAATTCAAAGAGATTGTCTATACAGAGGGAGATTGCTACGCGCGCTATCTGGTGCGTATGGAGGAGATCATTGAGAGTATGCTGATCGTCGAACAACTGATCGATAATATTCCGGAAGGCGATTTCCGGCAGAAAATGAAACCGGTGATCCGTGTGCCTGAGGGCAGTTATTATGCGGCTGTGGAAGCCAGTCGCGGAGAGTTTGGTGTATACATTGAAAGCCGGGGCGATAAATATCCCTACCGTATGAAGTTTCGCAGTACCGGATTGCCGTTGGTGGCGTCGTTGCAAACCATGACGCGCGGTGCAAAGATCGCCGACCTGATCGCCGTTGGTGGCACACTGGACTATGTGGTTCCTGACATCGACAGATGAAGAGATTTACAATTTTACAATTTACTATTTGCGATTGAGATTACATATTTACTATTTATAAAAAAGCATTCCACAATGTCTGGTACACTTCAAACAAGGGCCACGGCAGAGGGAATAAATAAAATAAAAAATGTTTGATTTTAGTATAGTAACCGGTTGGATACACGAGATGCTTACCTCCCTGATGCCTGTGGGGGTGGCTGTATTCATCGAATGTGTACTGGTAGGTATCTGCATCATGCTGGCCTACGCGGTGCT
>DALZBD010000471.1:0-3398 GCA_031977515.1 Bacteroides sp.
TAAATAAAAGCCTTGCTTCTCACAAGCAAGGCTTTTATTTATTCATCGAAATCAAACTCCATATCATCCATAAATTCCGGAATATTGAAATCTTCTATATCCCGCCGGTCTTTCTTGGTGGGTCGGCCGGTACCCCGGGCACGATCTACAAAGCCGCTGACCTTGCTTAGTTCGAGCAGTTCGTACTGATCCGGAGTCGTGACATTTTCCATCACTTCCGGTACGAGTTTGGCACCTACCCGTTTTTCTATGGCCTGTAGCACTTTGAAAGAATAAGTAACGGGAGGTTTCTTTACCTGTACCACATCACCGGGTTTGATCATACGGGATGCTTTTACCTGCGATCCTCCGTTCAGAGTGACTCTGCCTTTTTTGCAGGCTTCGGCGGCAATGGTGCGTGTTTTGAATATACGTACGGCCCACAACCATTTGTCTATTCTTGCTTCTGCCATAAATATCTCCTTTCTTAATTCTTTTGTTGTTCAACGATCGGGATCATGAATCGAAATTCCGGTGTTGAGGTACATGAACGTTACTTCTTGTTGTACTGGTTCATAGTGATAGCCATACCGGCCAGGCAGAAACTCTTGATGATCTCTCCGGCAGTTTGCAACCGTTCGTTCATCGTTTCCCACTCCTCTTCATCGAACGGACTGAGTACATAATCAACCTGGAATCCTCGGGGAAAATTATCACCGATACCAAAGCGCAGCCGGGCATAGTTCTGTGTACCCAGTATCTGGGCAATATGCCGTAAACCATTGTGTCCCGCATCACTTCCTTTGGGCTTCAGCCTGAGTGTACCAAAGGGAAGAGCGATGTCATCGACAACGATCAGGACATTTTCCAAAGGAATGTTCTCTTTCTGCATCCAGTACCGGACAGCGTTTCCACTCAGATTCATGAACGTGGATGGCTTCAGCAATATCAATTTCCTCCCTTTGAGGGGCAAGGTAGCGGTGAAGCCGTAACGTCCATCGTTAAAAACAATATTGGACGCCTTTGCAAGGGCGTCCAATACCATAAATCCGATGTTGTGGCGGGTCTCATGGTAATCCGGACCAATGTTTCCCAATCCTACAATCAAATATTTCATTCAATCGTTTTTGATCACTACATCCATTATTTGTTAGCAGCTGCGGCAGCGGCCAGACCTCTTGCGGCACGTGTCAGTTTCACAGCACATACAACAGCATCTTTTGCGTTGAGCAGTTCCAGACCTTCGTAGCTAAGCTGAGCTACCTGAATAGTCTTGCCCAGTCCGAGGTTGGTAACGTTCACTACCAGTCTGTCAGGGATTGCATCGTATTGGGCTTTTACTTTCAGTTTACGCATCTGCAATACCATTTTACCCCCTGCTCTTACCCCTTCGGCAAGTCCTTCAAGTTGTACAGGTACTTCGACCACGATAGGAGTACCTTCGGTGATCTGATAGAAATCCACATGCAGGATCGTATCTTTTACCGGGTGGAACTGGATATCTTTCATCACAGCTTTTACAGTTTTACCATCGATAGACAGTTCTACAATATATACATTCGGAGTATATACGAGGTTGCGCAGACCATCTGCGGATACGGTAAAGTGTACGTTTTCACCTGCTCCGTAAAGTACGCAAGGTACTTGTCCGCTTTTGCGGAGTTGTTTCAGCGCTTTAGACTGCTCAGAAGAGCGTTCTGCAATGGTTCTTGCAGATCCAATTACTTCAATTGTTTTCATTTGATTTTTTTTGTGTTACTCTAAATTAAGATAAATGTTGCTTAATTCACCATCACACGATGTGGTAAGATCACACGATGTTTACTAAAAAGCGGTGCAAAATTACACTTTCTTTTTGAGTTATCAAAGAAAGTGACTTCAATTCTTTGGAGACTATTTGGCTTCCGCCCGTTTTTTATTAACAGATTCTTTTAGATACAAGGTATTGCGTCTATACACCGGTTGTTCGTTTTCTTTTGAATGTGGTAATCTATGCAGATACGTGACACCTTGCCTTTCAGAAAGAAAAGGGATTGAATACATTCTTAAAATTCAATATCGATCCTGATCTCACTTCCCAGATCTTCCTCTTTTTCTTTCTGAGGTTCTGCGCTTTCTGCCGTTGCCTGAGCTACGGGGCTGCTTTCCTGGTTGGTCTGGATGAAGTCAATGGCCTGAGTGAGTCCCGTCAGGAATTTATCGAAATCTTCTTTGTACAGGAATATTTTATGCTTTTCAAAACTAACCTGTGCATCTTCCCCCTCTCCATAGACGATCTTTTTGCTTTCGGTGATCGCCAGAAACATTTCGTCTTTTCTGTTTTTCTTTACATCCAGATAATAAATACGTTTTCCTGCTTTAATGGCTTTGGAGAAAACGATCTCTTTGTCATGAATATCAGTTGGATTTTTCTTTTTCTGTTCTTCCATATTCCGGATAGTTGTTGGTAATCGGCTTCAAAATTGGATATTTTTTTTAAACTGTCAAAGGAAAACCTCAACAGAATATAAAGGAGTACAAAAAAATACGGATTGTTTGCATTAACTCATTAAAAATCGTTACTTTTGCAATTCGAATCTAAACAGTATATTAAAAGTTATTTATGATCAACAGAGTTCTTATTCGTCTTAAAATCATACAGATCGTGTATGCATATTATCAGAACGGAAGCAAAAACTTAGACTCAGCGGAGAAAGAGTTGTTTTTTAGCCTCTCCAAGGCGTATGACCTTTACAATTATCTGCTTCTACTGATGATAGCCGTGACGGATTACGCAAACAAACGCATTGAAAATGCCAAGGCAAAATTATCTCCTACTAAAGAAGAATTAAATCCCAACCTGAAATTTGTGACCAATCGTTTTGTCGCCCAATTGGAAGTGAATAAACAATTGGTGGAATTTGTCAATAATCAGAAAAGAAGTTGGGCCAACGATCAGGACTTTATAAAGGAACTTCACGATAAGATTGTCGAGTCAGAC
This sequence comes from Bacteroides sp., assembly GCA_031977515.1. Classification (GTDB taxonomy): domain Bacteria; phylum Bacteroidota; class Bacteroidia; order Bacteroidales; family Bacteroidaceae; genus Bacteroides. Next base: position 2,960 of record DALZBD010000471.1, read on the forward strand.
ATCTATAAAGAGTATATGGCCTCTTCCGAATCTTCGTATGAAGAGGATCGGGAACTGTGGCGGAAGTTGTATAAGAAGTTTATCTTCAACAACGATTCGCTGGATGTAGTATTGGAAGATCAAAGCCTGTATTGGAACGATGATAAAGAGATCGTGGATACGTTTGTGCTGAAAACGATCAAACGTTTCGAAGAGAAGAACGGAGCAGACCAGCCCCTCCTGCCAGAGTTCAAAGACGATGAAGACCAGGAATTCGCACGGAGACTTTTCCGTCGTACCATCCTGAACGCGGATTATTACCGCCACCTTATCGGAGAGAACATCAAGAACTGGGATTTGGACCGTGTGGCGTTTATGGATGTCATCATTATGCAATGCGCACTGGCCGAAATACTTAGTTTTCCGAACATTCCAGTGAGCGTGTCGTTGAATGAATATG
>DALZBD010000472.1:0-3394 GCA_031977515.1 Bacteroides sp.
AGCGGAGCTTTTTTTGTTGTATTGATTCCCTGTCTGTTTGTGTTTATCACCGATTATCAATCGGAGATAAGAGATTCTGATATTACCTGAAATTAATTCAGATAGTCAGAAAGATCAGCAGCAGAGATGTTTTTGGCAATAATAACGCCATTCTGATCCAATAAGTAGTTGGAAAATCCTTTGTTTAAACGATACTTTTTAAATACCTGAGAATTTTCCCCTCGTGTTTCTACAAAACAAGCAGCACTAGCTATTTGATCTTTACGAATGGTCTCGTCAAATATGGAAGCATATTTGTCAAACGAAACGGAAACCATTTCTACGTTTTCGGAAGATGCCGTACGGATCGCATGATTCAGGCTTACATTTTTTACCCGGGAAGATGCATCGTAACTAGCCCAAAAACTAAGCAACACATATTTGCCTTTCAAATCGGATAATTCCATAGTTGGTTGCTCACTGGAGGTATTGATCTCAAAAGAGGGAGCTCTGTCTCCTACCATCAAACCTCCGGACGGTTTGTTTTTTTCAACGAAAGAAGTCAAGGAACAAATTAGTAATACAACAAAAATCCATTTTACATACTTCATGTAATTAGGCTTTAGTTAATACTATCCGGAAACTATACTCATGATAGCAGTTTCCTTCCGGACGATAGTTGTAAAGTATAACAACCAATTGAATAAATTGATTATCAATACTTTTAGCTTGAAACTGGGTGCAAAGGTAATGAATTCTTATACTAACTTCCAAATAAACAAGAAATTTTCTCACTTTTTTACGTGCAATTTTTATGTTATTTAGCATAAAATCAAAGTTTTTCTGTATTTTTGCAGGAAAATCAGCTTAATTTTACATGCAACCAACGAATACTGAACTCATTTTGATCTCTATTACCGGAGAAGATCGTCCGGGACTGACTGCTTCCGTTACCGAAATTCTGGCAAAATATGATACAACTATTCTGGATATAGGACAGGCAGATATTCATGACACTCTCTCATTGGGTATCCTGTGTAAGACCGACGAACAGCACTCTGGCTTTATTATGAAAGAGTTGTTGTTCAAAGCTACTTCCCTTGGGGTCACTATTCTGTTCTATCCGGTCTCTGTGGAAGAGTACGAGAAATGGGTCGGTATGCAGGGAAAGAACCGATATATCCTGACACTTCTGGGACGGAAATTATCTGCTCTCCAGATCTCTGCGGTCACGCGTATTCTGGCCGAGCAGGGTATGAATATAGATGCGATCAAACGTCTGACCGGTCGTATTCCTCTCGATGAGACCAAAGCCAATATACGCGCCTGTATCGAATTCTCTGTTCGTGGTACGCCCAAAGACCGTATCATCATGCAAGAGCAGCTGATGAAACTGGCTGGCAATCTGGATATGGACTTCTCCCTGCAGGAAGACAATATGTACAGACGTATGAGGAGGCTGATCTGTTTTGATATGGATTCTACACTGATCGAAACGGAAGTAATTGATGAACTTGCCGTACGTGCAGGCGTAGGTGATCAGGTAAAAGCCATCACAGAGCGTGCTATGCGGGGGGAAATTGATTTTACGGAAAGTTTCCGTGAGCGGGTGGCTCTGTTGAAAGGGCTGGACGAATCTGTGATGCAGGAGATCGCCGAAAGTCTTCCGATTACTGAAGGGGTAGATCGTCTGATGTATGTACTGAAGAAATATGGGTATAAGATTGCAATACTTTCCGGAGGTTTTACCTATTTCGGACAGCATCTCCAGAAGAAATATGGTATCGATTATGTCTATGCCAACGAATTGGAAATAGTGGATGGCAAACTGACCGGGAATTATCTGGGAGATGTGGTGGATGGAAAGAGAAAATCTGAATTGCTGCGTCTGATTGCTCAGGTAGAAAAAGTAGACATTGCACAGACTATCGCTGTGGGAGATGGTGCCAACGACCTGCCTATGCTGGGAGTGGCCGGACTCGGTATCGCTTTTCATGCCAAACCCAAAGTCGTAGCCAATGCCCAACAGTCGATCAATACCATAGGGCTGGATGGAGTACTTTATTTCTTAGGATTCAAAGACTCTTATCTCGACGAACAGGGACGTTTGTAAACCCATGGTAACTAAAAATAAAAACTGACAAAGTAGTTGCCTTCTTTTACTTGTTAATTTTTTCAATGGATCTGCTTTATAATTTGATAGATAGAAGTTGACATAGAAATGAAGAGCTTACTTCTAAAACGCTTGTCAGATATCTTTAAATAGATTATCTTTGCCCAAAATATAGAAATAGAATGAAGTTTTCAGAACTTGGATTAGAGGAAGGGGTGCTTGATGCACTGAATTCCATGCAATTTGAAGAGTGTACTCCCATACAAGAAAATGCAATTCCTATCATACTTCAAGGTAAAGACTTGATTGCGGTGGCACAAACCGGTACCGGTAAGACCGCGGCTTTTTTGTTGCCTATTCTCAATGAGATCTCTAAAGGGAAACATCCCGAAGATGCCATCAACTGTATCATTATGTCTCCTACCCGCGAGTTGGCACAACAGATTGATATGCAGATGGAAGGATTCTCTTATTTCCTGCCCGTATCCAGTGTGGCTGTCTACGGAGGAAATGATGGTATCCTTTTTGAGCAACAGAAAAAAGGATTGACTCTGGGGGCAGATGTAGTGATCGCTACCCCGGGGCGTCTGCTTTCTCACCTGAATCTGGGATATGTAGATCTGTCGAAGGTCTCTTACTTTATTCTGGACGAAGCGGATCGTATGCTGGATATGGGATTTTATGAAGATATCATGCAGATTGTAAAGTGTCTGCCTGAAGAGAGACAGACGGTCATGTTCTCTGCTACTATGCCTGCCAAGATCCAACAACTGGCCAACACTATCCTGAAAGATCCGGCCGAAGTGAAACTGGCCGTATCCAAACCTGCGGAGAAGATCGTACAGGCAGCTTATGTCTGTTATGATAAACAGAAATTAGGCATTATACGTAATCTTTTCCAGGAAGAAGTTCCCGAACGTGTGATTATATTTGCTTCTTCCAAACTCAAAGTAAAAGAGGTGACCCGTTCACTGAAATCAATGAAACTGAATGTCGGAGAGATGCACTCGGATCTCGAGCAGCCTCAACGCGAGCATATCATGCATGAATTCAAGGCCGGGCGTATCAATATTCTGGTTGCCACGGACATTGTGGCCCGTGGTATTGATATTGATGACATCCGTCTGGTCATAAACTATGATGTGCCTCATGATTCGGAAGATTATGTGCACCGGATAGGACGTACGGCACGTGCCAACAACGATGGAGTAGCTATCACATTTGTCAGTGAGAGAGAACAGGGAAGTTTCAAAAACATTGAGAATTTTCTGGAGAAGGAGATTTATAAGATACCTGTTCCAC
>DALZBD010000473.1:0-3393 GCA_031977515.1 Bacteroides sp.
AAAGACTAAAAAAGTTAATATCGGAGTATGAAAATAACTTTTTTGCAAAGAAAAACAGAGGCTGCGTACAAAAAATGTCATTGAGATGAAACCAGCCGGATTATTTTTTTTATCTTTATGGTGATTTATGTTAACTGTAACCGAGAAAGTATATCTAATTCTAATCTTAACCTAAGGGAAAATTATGAAAAATGATGCACTATATGATGCATTTATTCAAGCTGTCAAGGATAAAATACCCGAAAACTCAAGATTGGTAAATGTCCTGATGGATCTTTTGTATATCGAAAAAGAAGCGATTTATCGCCGCCTGCGCCGGGAAGTCCCGTTTACCTTTTCTGAAATCGCTACTATCTCCAGCAAATTAGGAATATCTGTTGATTGTATTGTGGGTACTACCTTCCATAATACCCGTCCGTTTCAGTATACTTCATTGGATTATACCAATCCGGATGATATAGATCTGAGCCATATCGAACAATTTGCCGATAACCTCAGTTCGCTAAAAGACGGCATACATTCGGAACTGACCGACTGTTCGAATGTATTGCCTCAGACTCTTTTTCTGGCCTACGAACATCTCACCAAATTCTACATCTTTAAATGGAAGTATCAGCAGGATGGATTGAACGGATGTAAGAAGTATGGTCAGATCAACATTCCCAACAAAGTGAATGAAGTGGCACACAAGCTTGTTGATGCATCTCATAAGGTAGGCACTACGTACTATGTCTTTGATAATCTTATTTTTCAGAATCTGGTGAGTAGTGTGAAATACTTTGAGAGCATTGATATGATCACGCTACAGGAAGTACAGGAGATTAAAGAAGATTTGAATCGGTTGCTGGATGAACTGGAGATCCTGGCTATCAGAGGACGGTATGAGGATACCGGAAACCCGGTGCTTCTCTATATTTCAAACATTAGTTTTGAAACCAGTTATTGCTATGTACAGACTCCGGATATGCATCTGAGTATGGTGAAAGCTTTTGGGCTGACCTCTTTGAACTCTGTGGAGGAGCAAACATTTGAATACCTGAAAAGTTGGATATTGTCTCTGAAAAGATTGTCGACCATGATATCTGTCAGCGGAGAGATGCAACGAACGATTTATTTCCGGAAACAACGGGAGATTGTCGGGTCTTTGTAGATACGTTTTCTGGTAGCCCCGTGTGGGTTGTCTGTTTGTAGTCCCGTGCGGAAGCGCGGGGACAGCATAGACCCCCACATAGATGCGCCCCATAGGGGTGCTATGTTCCTGTAATGTTACCCATAAATGGGACATATGTGTTTGATAACATGGATTATCTGGCCGGTAAATAAACCATTCCTTCCATAGCACCCCTACGGGGCGCAATTCATTCATCCCCTTATAAACCCCGCGCTTCCGCACGGGGCTACAGACATGTCACCCCTACGGGGCTATCAGATGAAATAATCCTTAGCTATCAGATAGAACAATCCTTACCTATCAGATAGAACAATACTTACCTGTCAGATAGAACAATCCTTGTCCGTCGGTCCCCCACAATCTTTATCTGTTTATAGAATATATCTCCCGTCAGGAAGATATGAAGTATAAAACCTACGTGAAAGAGATTAAAAATTCTCTATTTTGAGGTACCCTTGTTGATTTTTGGCCGAACCTGTAGTTTTTTATACGTATCTTTATACCCTAAAACTTAGAGATATGCAGATTCAGTTAGGACGTTTCAATACATTGGAGATAATAAAAGAGGTAGACTTCGGGCTCTATCTGGATGGTGGTGAGCAGGGAGAGATCCTGTTGCCGGCGCGGTATGTCCCGGAAAGCTGGCAGATCGGAGACCAGTTGCAGGTATTTATTTACCTGGACAATGAAGAGCGTCTGGTGGCTACCACATTGATTCCCTCTGTGCAGGTGGGAGAATTTGCCTGTCTGGAAGTGGCCTGGGTCAATCAGTATGGAGCCTTCCTCGACTGGGGTTTGATGAAAGATCTCTTTGTCCCTTTCCGGGAGCAGAAACAGAAGATGCAGGTAGGCAGGGAATATGTTGTATACGCCTATCTGGACGAGGAGAGCTATCGCATTGTGGCTTCGGCCAAGGTAGAGCGGTATCTTTCGGTCGAAAAACCGGAATATCAGCCCGGGGATGAGGTGAATATCCTGGGGTGGCAAAAGACAGACCTGGGATTTAAAGTGATTGTGGAGAACGCGTATAGCGGTATGCTGTACGATTCGGATCTGTTTCGTGAGGTGTACGTGGGGATGAAAGCCAAAGCCTATGTGAAGCAGGTGAGGGAAGATGGGAAGATAGACCTGATGTTGGATAAACCCGGTTTTGAGAAGGTATCCGATTTTTCACAGGTATTGCTGGAGTTTATCCGCTCGCACGGCGGGGAGATCTCAATCACCGATAAGAGCCCGGCTGAGGAGATATATAACACCTTTGAGGTGAGCAAAAAGACCTTCAAGAAGGCGGTGGGAGATCTGTATAAGAAAAGAGAGATCGTATTGACCGGTGATCGTATCCGCCTGGCGGATGCTGAATAAGGGTTGGGATTTTAGCTGACACAGACCGTTTCGGAGTGTGCGTGATATGTAGCAAAATGGCACGCAGAGGACGCAGACAGGCACAGAATGACGCAGGTTTTTTTTGAAATATACTGATTGGTAAGTACATATTCGTCTGCGTGCTTCCGCTTATTCTGTGTGTTTTATGCTGATGACACTTCCCACTGACATTGCTATGAATCGCCTTCCCTACAAACATTACCCCCTGTAGAGACGCATATTCGCGTCTCAAAAGAGCCTACAATCTCCTGGCGGGAATTTATCACCGATGTGGGAAAAGACTACTACCTATAGGGATATTCCTACGAAAGAATAGACGCTTTCACTGTGGGAGGAGAAAATCTCGCCTTATATTTGCAGTATCGATAACAGAAAAGAGAGTGGAGGGAACCGCACCGGAGTGAACAGCCTGTAGATATAGCCTCCATGTAGTATTAACTTTTTAAACAATGTGCAGTATGAAAAAGATATTATTCTTGTTGATGGCTTTCACATGGATGGGACATACAACAGCTACCGCTGCAATGAGTATCAGTAAGGTGAGAAAAGAGGCACGTTTCCTGACAGATAAAATGGGATATGAACTGAATCTGTCTAATGCGCAGTACAATGATGTATACGAGATCAATTATGATTTTATCTATTCGATCCGGTATATCATGGACGATGTGGTACGTGGTTACGACCGGGCCGTTGATGAATATTATATGTCCCTGGATATCCGCAACGACGACCTGAGATGGGTGCTCAATCAGACCCAATACCGCCGTTTCCTGCAGACAGATTATTTCTATCGTCCGATCTATGCAAGCGGAGGCAAGTGGTCTTTCCGGGTATAT
>DALZBD010000474.1:0-3391 GCA_031977515.1 Bacteroides sp.
GGATCATATCCATAAAAATCCTTGATCTGATGATAGGCCCAGGTCCACTCATAGGTATAATAGTTGGAATGCATTTCTGCGAAACAGGCATTGATGTGTTTCAGGCGATTGATCTCACCACTTTCAATATCTGCCATCAGTCTCTCGATCTCACTTTTGGGAGCGATCATTCCGGCAATATCCACCCATTCTCCTACTCCGATTTCCGTATCAGGCTGCAAACAACAACGTATTTCCTCATTATCCCGGAAGTTGATTCCTTCCATACGTTTGATAATAGAGTTACCCAGAAACTTATGAATCGCTGTTTGATAAAATTGTATTCCTTTGCGCAAAGAAGAATTTTTTATTTTGGCACTTTGATAAGAGTAAAGTTCTGAAGTCTCACCGGATACTTTTCTCAATTCTTTCAGGATAGACATTCCCCTGAACATCCTCTGGATTGTATAAGGGCTCAGCAGATTGTAATTGATAAAGTCCAGTTTATTCGAATCCGTTCGTTTGTCACGCTTCGGCCACTTCTGAGCATCACGAATGGTGCCTACACTGCGTAGATTCACTCCTGGCACCAGATAAGTCGTATTGCCCTGCTCAATCAAATACGAGAAAGGAAGATCGGAAGTATCGGCATGGTTGACATGACGCCCCATTACAAGAGAGAAAGCTCCCACACGGGCAGGCCAGAGAATATAGGAATCCGAAGTCGTCTTTGCTCCTCTTTCCAGCGTTCCCTGGTGTATCGGCCCCAGCTTGTACATATGATTACTCTGATTGGAACCTGATCCGGCATTCATAAAGGAGAACATACCCGCAATCAATAGGGTAGACTTATGATGGGTAACTGTAAAAGGGCCGGCGAAAATAGCACAAGCTTCGCCGTTCTCTCCATGACAGTTGCTGAAGAACAACGAATCGGAAGCAGAATAATTATGACCCAGTTCACAGGCTTGTCCTACAAAACAACGTGTAAGCATGGCACCGTCATTGACATGTGAACCGGACGAAATAATGAAATCATCGCAAATGACTCCATGACCAATATGTACAGGAGCAATTTCATTGCTATTGATACTACCGTTTTCCAATCGACACGCTCCGCAAATGTGACAATGGTCACCGATACGTACATTGCGGATGGACCCAGTATTCATTATGGTCACATGACTTCCGATAGTTCCTGTGGAGGAGGCATGTTTGTTGCTATAGAAATCAGTGATTTCTTTCATTCTTGAGATCACCTGCGGCCGATGACGGTAAAGTGCCAGGATATAGGCCTGATGAGCCGATAGTTTATCACTGATGGGAACCTCCCGTCCTCCTGTTTCATTCAAAACCGCTACCTCGACTCCATTTCCAAAGGTAGATACACCGTCTACGAGCAACATATCTACATTCTCAATAAATGTATGATCACCTATTACATAATTGGCTATGTAATTCTGTACATTCTCTATGCAACAATTATCTCCAACAGTAACCTGGTGCAATGTTACCTGACGCAATCCCGAGTGTTTCCTGATTCCGCCTGGCAAAGTAAACTCTTCCTGGAATATCCCCAATCTGATATCACCTGAAAAACGTGTGTGATGGATATGCGCAGTAACAAATCCTTCTGCTACTTCCACCTTCCCCCAATCATCGGCCACACACGACTGGCCTTCCAACTGCAGAATCTCTTCTTCAGTCAGTCTACGGTAAGTTTTTATCATTAAATCTTCTATTTGAGCCGGATCCGGCTGCTAACTACAGCAGATCACTCTGTTTCGTCATCATAGTGCTGAAAGAGAAAGTCATTATAGGGGAAACGCTGTACGTGCAATTCTTTTACAAGGCTGTAAACCACACTTTTCAGTTCTTCTATATTGATCTTTTCACGGGCGGATATGAAGAGGCAATTATCCTCCAACTTGGCCATCCATGTCTTCATCAACTCTTCCAGTGTTAAGTTTTCCTTAGTTCGGGGGGTAAGGTCGTCAGCTGCTTTTTCTATATAGGTATATGCATCAATCTTATTAAATACAATAATCATTGGTTTATCGGCACCTCCAATATCAGCGAGGGTCTTATTGACTACTTCAATCTGTTCTTCAAATCCGGGATGAGAAATGTCTACAACATGCAGTAATAGATCGGCTTCGCGCACTTCATCCAGTGTAGACTTGAAAGAATCTACCAGATCGGTAGGTAATTTCCGGATAAACCCAACTGTATCGGACAACAGGAAAGGAAGATTGTCTATGATTACTTTTCGCACAGTGGTGTCCAATGTTGCAAAAAGTTTATTCTCTGCAAAAACCTCACTTTTCGACAGTAGGTTCATGATGGTTGATTTACCCACATTGGTATAGCCAACCAATGCTACACGTATCATACGGCCACGATTTTTGCGCTGTGTGGCTTTCTGTCTGTCTATCTGAGCCAATTCCTCCTTCAACAATGCCATCCGGTTCAATATAATACGACGGTCGATCTCTAACTGAGTCTCTCCCGGTCCACGTAAACCCACAGAACCTCCCCGTGCACTACCGGAACCTCCACCCTGACGTTCCAGGTGGGTCCACAGACGTGTCAAACGAGGAAGCATATACTTGTATTGAGCCAACTCTACCTGTGTTTTGGCATTGGCCGTCTGTGCACGCATGGCAAATATATCCAGGATCAGTGAAGTACGGTCCAATATCCTCACTTTCAACTCACCTTCTATATTACGTATCTGTTTGGCAGAAAGTTCATCATCAAAAATAACCATTCCGATCTCATGCTCGAAAACATATTCTTTGATCTCCTGTAGTTTACCTTTACCCACATATGTAACAGAATGAGCAATAGGAAGCCTTTGGGTAAACTTCTTTACAACTTTCGCACCGGCAGTTTCAGCCAGAAAGTCAAGTTCATCCAGATATTCATTAGTTTTCCGCTCGTCTTGTGTCTGAGTAATAAGTCCAACAAGTACAGCTGTCTCTTCCTGTGCGTCAGAGATTACAAATTCTTTCATTTGATATGACTAGGTATAATTGGTTACAAAGATAATCAAAAGACTCAAAACCCCAAATAAGACTTTCTAAACTATCTTTGCAATGGTAACAACAAAGAAGTAATTGATGTTTTATAGTAATAGATCGTAATGATCCAAGGAAGTTTTACCCTAAGAAGAATCAGGTGTTATCTGCAGTTTATCAAATACTTTTTGTTTGATAAATAATTTTTCTAATTAATATATTTTCAAATAAAACTGTTAAAAGTATAGGTGGTATAATATTAAAGATTTTGATTCCTATCCACTGTTTTCTTCGTAATAGCGAGCAGCTGGTAACTGCAGATCAGAATCCTTTTTTAGGTGTATGATTTAATTTACTATAGCTAATGTATAAAATAAAACTGATTTCTTGTG
>DALZBD010000475.1:0-3388 GCA_031977515.1 Bacteroides sp.
CAGACGGTAGAATTCGTGATTTGCATGGAGGAAGCCAGAAAATGACTGGAGTAATTATATAATGACATTTTTCTGCCAACTTTTTTTTATTTTATAGTAATTGTATATCTTTATAACCGAAAACTAAACTCTATGAATTATGAACTACCAGACATTCTATGAAAGTTTTAATAAAATTCTTGATTCTTTGTTTCCTAACAGGACAGAGTTGGTTGGTTTTGTTTCGGATGTCCTTCATCTTGACAGACGGGCTGTTTCCAGAAGGTTGAATGGAGATTATCAGTTCCGGATGAATGAAGTATTGGAGCTTTGTTCGCTATTGGACATTTCTCTGGACAGACTGGTTTTGCAAATGAAATCGGATTATTATCCTCCTTCTTTTTCTTATTATCCTTTGAGGCAGTTGAGTGAAAAGGTGTATAGTACGCTTTACAGGTGGATTGAAAGGTACAGGGTGGCTGCTGAGGAGAAAGGAAGTTATGTGTTGATAGCGTGCAATATCCTGCCTGATATTTTTTGTTTCCAATATGAGTATCTGTTGAGGCTGGCCAAGCTGAAGGGGGATTATTATATGAATGATGTTTCTGTCAATCCTATGAATAGTGATGAGGTGCTGGAAGAAGCAAGGTGGAAGACGATGCGTGAATATATATCTGCCATATTTGCGTTTGAAAAGCTTCTGATCATCTGGGATTATAATATCATTCCGTCTCTCATCTACGATATTGAGTATTTTGCACAAATCGGATATGTGAATGCGGAGCATAAGAAGCGTTTGAAGGAGGAACTTTTGCTGCTTATCGACAAGATTGATTCGATGTGTAAAGATCAGCAGATTTTTGCTCATGAGAGTAGTTTCACTTTTGCTGTTTCATCTGTAAACCTACAGAAATCTCATTTTGTGATCAAGGGAAAGGATTTGAAGGTTGCAGTAGATTCAGCGTTCTATACAACGTATTTGTACGTGAGTGACCCGCAAATTGTGACTTCAGTGGAACATATTATTTGGTCTATATTAAAAAGTTCGGTGATCATTTCTCAGAGTAATGAGAGGGAAAGGACGAAGTTTATTAAGGAACAAAGGACGCTGGTGGAGGGGATGGAATCAGGTTTATAGGAAGGTATATGTACACCAGCCCACTGGAAGTACCACTCTTAGTGTTTTTATTAGAAGTATTAATGATTGATAGCCAGTGTTTTATGTTCTTTGGATTTGTGTGCTACTATTGGCAGTAAAATTCTATATCCGGAAGATGAACTGCAACAAGTGTTTTATAAAAACTATCTCTCTCCTGAATTGTCTTTTTGAAAGGAACAAATAGATATATACAAATCCCGAAAGTGAGTAAGTAATTTCATCCTGACTATAAATAAAAACAAGCATTCTTAAACAAATAGAATGCTTGTTTTTATTTATCCGTGTGCAATGAAATGATCTGTAATTCATTGGTGTTACAGTGACGGATTGTTAAGTTTCAATAGTATGGGTTCTTTATCTGCATAGAGAATAAATTTTACCATAGTCCAGTTTCTTCATTAGTTGTCTCGCCTGAATGGCGCCTAAATGCCAAAGTGATAATCATTTCCAGAGTGTTTATCAGGAGTGAGTACATTTCTTATTTTTTTGAGTCTGCAAGCAGAAAAGGGTATAATTAACTCAACTTGCATAATGGCTGTTACATAAGTGATTATAGTATACTTATATATGAAACATTTCTGTCAGTTGAAAGCTATCAAAGAAATAAACAGGAGTGTAAAGGAAGATGAAGCGATTTTGTTTATAAACGATTTATAATTTACTTTCTCCCTCTATATAATTCTCCAGGAATAGATTCTCTCCATCAAATACAGCATACGAGAAGTAGGTGATCCAGTCTCCGAGGATCAGCATACGACTGGTTGCGCTCAGCATCAGATCCAGTTCGATATGTCGATGGCCGTAGATAAAGAAATTGATGTTAGGGTGATCTTTCAGATATTCTTTGGAGTAGAGTACCAGGTGTTCTTTGTCTTCACCCATATAATCCGGTTCTTTGCCACCTTCTCTTTTCAAACGACTGCGTTTTGCCCAGTTGAGTCCGAATTCCATACTCCACCGGGGATGGAGCATGGAGAAGAGAGTGCGCAGGGTACGGCTGTGGAACATACGGCGAAGAACTTTAAATTGGGGATCCGGATCTCCCAGACCATCACCATGTGCCAGGTAGAATTCTTTTCCATAGATCTCTGTGGTCAGTGGCTTACGGTGCAGGATGAGTCCGCATTCCTTTTCCAGATAGTCGCCACACCAGATATCGTGGTTGCCAATGAAAAAATGTATTTCCACTCCTCTGTCTGTTAACTCGGAAAGCTTACCCAGAAAACGCGTATACCCTTTCGGAACGACCGAGTGGTATTCGTACCAGAAGTCAAACATATCACCCAGCAGATAAATGGTATCTGCCTTGTCCTTGATCTCTTCCAGAAAATTTACCAGCCTACGTTCCTGCGTCCGACCGTGTTTGATGGCACGTGAACCCAGGTGAGCGTCGGATAGGAAATAGGTATTTTTCATAAAAAGCCCAATTCAAGTTTTGCCTCTTCACTCATCATATCTTTGTCCCATTCCGGTTCGAATACCAGATTGATCGTAGCTGAAGTCACCCCTTCTACAGATTCCACTTTCTGACGTACATCTTCCATGATAAAGTCTGCGGCCGGACAGTTGGGAGCTGTCAGGGTCATGTCCAGCATCAGTTCACCATTTTCCTGCAGATCTATGTTGTAGATCAGTCCCAGGTCATATACATTTACAGGGATTTCAGGGTCGAAGACCGTTTTCAGCATATGAACGATCTTTTCTTCTGTCTCTAATTTATTCATAGTGGGTATGTATTATCTGTTTTATAAGACAAATCTAAGAAAAATCTTTGAATGGAGGAACCTTTACAGGGGGTAATGAGGGGGAAAGGTACATTATTCCTATCAGAGCAAGCCTTCGTCTGCGAAACTGAAGTACGTACCATCACATACAATAACATGGTCCATTACCCGAATGTTCATTGCTTCCGCCCCCTTCAGTACGGCAGCTGTCACCCGACGATCTGCCCGGCTGGGTTGCGGATTACCGGACGGGTGATTGTGAACGATAGCAATTTGTGGTGCACTTGCCATCAGGGCAGCACGCAGTATAGAGCGTACATCTGCATACGTACCGTCTATCCCTCCCATGCTGATACGTGCCTGTCCGGTTACTTTATAAGCATGAGTGAGAAACAATACCCAGAATTCTTCCTGAGACAGGTCACAAAGGATGGGGTGGAAAAGATCGTAGATATCCCGGGCATTCTGCAGCATCTCCCTTTCGGCAACAGTCTGTGTGTTGCGGCGTTTGCCCAGCTCAAGTGCT
>DALZBD010000476.1:0-3375 GCA_031977515.1 Bacteroides sp.
TGGAGTAGAAAGTGCTACTGTGGTACAATTCAGGCCAGGAAGAGAACTTATTTTCTTTTACGAGGAAAACAGGTTGAATTCGGACGCATTGATTGGCGATACACTCTATTTTCAGACTATGGGTCTCTCTGTGCTGGCTGGGGACCCCAGGGAACTGGCCAATCCGGATGTACTCTTTGTATCCCGCAGCTTTGCCCGGAAGACATTTGGTGATGAATCACCGATAGGTAAAATTCTCTCTCTTCATAAAGAGATACCGATGGTGATCAAAGGTGTCTATGAAGATATACCAGAAAATACCACCCTCAGGCACGACATGGTTATCTCTTTTCCTTCGCTGGTCAAATACGGGTGGGGATATGTAGGCTGGGACGGTGGTGACAGTTTCAGAGGGTATGTAAGATTACGTGACAATGTGAATATCGAATATTTGAACAAACGCATCAATGTGGTTGCGCAACAACATGTACCTTTCCAGCCGGAAACCGGATTTGCTGTGGAATATGAGGTTGTTCCCATACGGGATGTCTATGCCAGTCAGAAAGAGGTACGCCGGATGAATGTTCTTCTTTTTATGCTGGGATTCTCCCTGTTGTTTGTCGCGGCCATGAATTATATTCTGATCTCTGTCTCTTCCTTATATAAGAGGGCAAAATCGGTAGGGGTACACAAATGCAGCGGGGCTACCGGAGGGGATATTTTCAGGATGTTCCTGCAGGAGACGGCTATCTTACTGGGTATCTCTCTGATACTGACATGTATTCTTGTCCTTACCTTTCGGGAAGGAATAGAAGATCTGGTAGGTGCTTCTTTGCCTGCATTGTTTAACCTGCATACAAGCTGGCTCCCTGTATGTGTGATAGGCGCATTGTTCGTATTGGCAGGATTCTTTCCCGGCAGGATCTTCTCTTCCGTCCCTGTGACTCAGGTATTCCGGCGATATACCGAGGCAAAAAGCGGGTGGAAACGTCCGCTGCTCTTTGTCGAGTTTGCAGGAGTAGCTTTCATTTTTGGTCTGATGTGTGTGATCATAATGCAATACCAACAGGTAATGAACAAAAGCCTGGGGTACGAACCGGATAATATAGCCTATATAAGTCATCATTTTTCGGATGCCGATGCGGGTAGAAGCTTGTTGAAACGCCTGCCTATGGTAGAAGATGTGTCTATAGCTTATACAAATCCTATGCAACAAAATGGCGATGGGGTCACCAATGAAGCCGGTATCAGAATGTTTACGGTTCGTTGGAATGTAGTAGATTGCAATTACCTGTCTGTTTTGGGAATAGAACTTGCCGAAGGCAGGAATGCACGTTCGGAAGATGAAATTCTGGTGAATGAAGAGTTTGTCCGCAGGATGGGGTGGACAGACGGCGCCATTGGCAGGTCTGTCTACAAAAGAGAATATAATTACGGGACGATTGCAGGGGTAATGAAGGACTTTAATAACGCCAGTTTGTATACTCCCATACAACCTGTATTGTTTAATATACATAACGATTGGCAAGGGACTTATCATGTGAAACTGAAAGAACCTTTTGCAGATAATCTACGGGCACTCAACCGGGAGATGCAGGAAATGTTTCCGGATAAGGATATTGTATTCAAATCTTTGCGTAAAGAACTTGATGAACAGTATGCTTCGGTCAGGCGTTTCCGGGACTCGGTGATCATCGCTACCTGTGCCATCCTGCTGATCGCTTTGATGGGACTGTTTGGCTACATCAATGAAGAGATCCGCAGACGCAGCAAAGAGATCGCTATCCGCAAAGTAAACGGTGCCGAATCTGTGGATATACTGTCACTTCTCTCGCATACTATTTTCTGGACAGCACTTGTCTCCGTCTCTCTTGGAACTGTTATTGCTTATTTTGTTGGAGACAAATGGCTGGAGCAATTTGCCGAAAAGATGGATAATACCCTCTGGTTGTACATTCTATTGATCGTGATCATGAATGTATTGATCCACCTCGGAGTGATAATGAGGTCATGGGAAGTGGCTAATGAGAATCCGGTAGATAGTATCAAGATGGAATAAGATAGATTTACTATTTACGAATTTACGATGTACGATTTGAAATACAGGTGCATGAAGCGCTTTAGCTATAGCCTTTTGGGGAGAGAGCAATACTATGCCTGAAATGTAATTTCAATTGTACATCGTAATTGACTTCGTCGACCGTTGGTTCCGTACATCGTACATTCAGATTGTCTTATTTGTATCCTCCTGTTTTTTCCACCCGATCCGTTTCCGGTAATACGCCAGGTAGAAAATCGCTGTTACAAATGCCAGGAAATCTGCTACGGGCTGGCTGGCCCATACACCATTGATCCCGAAATACCTGGGTAATATAAGCAGGCAGGGGAGCAGGTAGAGCAACTGTCGGGTAAGGGAGAGGAATATACTCACCTTCGCTTTCCCTATGCTCTGGAAGAAATTGGAAATGACCGTTTGCGCCCCAACTAATGGGAACATCAGCACACAGATCCGCAGCCCGGAAGAGGCGATCGCTATCAGTTCATCGCTATTGGTAAAGATCGAAGAGACTAAGTGAGGGATGGTCTGGCAAATGATAAATCCGGTGCTGGTAATCACTACCCCGGTCAGGATTCCTATTCTCAGAAGTTTCCATACCCGATCCATCTTCATCGCTCCGTAGTTGTAGCCGGCAATGGGCTGCATGCCCATCGTCAGGCCCAGAACGATCATCACATACAGGGTCAATAGCCGGTTGATGATGCCGTAGGCTCCGATGGCCAGGTCTCCTCCATACGATTGCAGCGTATTGTTGATCACGATCACAATCACACACGCGCAGGTGTTTACCAGAAATGGAGACATTCCAATGGAATAGATATTGCCAACCACTCTGCCCCGTAGCCTCCACATGCCCGGCAAAAAATGCACCAGGCTGCTCTGACGGGTGAAGTGGTGAATCACCCACACCATACCAACGGCCTGTGAAATGACCGTTGCCAGTGCTGCGCCACGTATCCCCCATCCGAAGTGGAAGATAAACAGAGGAGCCAGAGCGATGTTTATGATGACTGTCACCAGTGAGGTGAGCATGGCTTTACGCGGATAGCCTGTTGCCCGCATGATGTTGTTGAGCGAGAGCATGGTATAGGAGATGGGAGTAGCTGCCAGGATGACCTGCATAAAGTTCCGTGCATAGGGTAGGGTATCCGTACTCGCACCGAAGAAACGCAGGATAGGGTCCAGAAAGAAGAAAGAAATGCTACCGAAGAAGATGGCATTCGTCAGGCACAGGATCAGTGTGGTACCCAGGATTTCCTGTGCCCCTTTGAGGTCGTTTTGCCCCAGCCGGATGGAGGAAATGGTAGAGGCTCCGGCCGAAACCAGTGTACTGAAGG
>DALZBD010000477.1:0-3362 GCA_031977515.1 Bacteroides sp.
ATTCTTTTTAGTGTGTTTCTTCCTCGTCTGTTCTCACCTGCAACTCTGCCCACCGGCAGGCAAACGCCCATAGCTCCAGCGGGTGGTAATCGGTCTCTATGGGTTGTCCGTTGAGCACCCCTTTCCGGCCCGTCACCTCCGTCTGGCAGTTACGAAGCAGTTGCCGTGCCTGCTCATTTTTGACCCGGTCGGTCATCCGTCCCAGGTCGTAGGCCACCATCCAATAGGTTTTCACGTTACAGATCCTGTGCTCCCTGATATCGGCATTGGCTGCATGGGAGAGGATTTTAGAGACAAAAGACCGGGGCAGTACCTCTTCTCCCCGGAGCAGCACGACGAGCTGCTCTTTCAACTGTGCTACCACCGGATACTCCATCTCCCAGTTGAGAGGCGTATTCAGAAACGAGAGTGCGTTTTTCGCAGCTCCCCGGCACCGGTGTGCCTTGGCTCTTTTCTCTTCCCGGCCACTCTCTTCGGCTCCCTTCATGATCGGATATTTGGGGGGCAGGATGGCTACTCCGCCAGAGAGAGAGAAGGCGGGGTTGCCGCAGGCAAACCTGCGGAAGTCCTGCTGTATGCGGCTGGCCATCTCCAACACAATGTCCCAGCGACCTACCACAAACAGGTCGTCTCCGCCACTGTAGACAATAAAAGATCTCTCTTTCGATACCTCTCTTCGGATGGTATTGAGATAGCCCGAGAAGAAATAATCGAATGAGCGGCTCAGGGCAGCATACCTCGACAAGGTGGCACGCTCCGGTGCTATGCCCGTGCGGAAGATGTGCCCCAGGTTGTCTACATCCATCCGCAGCACGCCCATACGCGAAAACTTTTCCGGATTCCGGCACATTTCATCAAAGGTCTGATCGTTGAATTCGTTGCCCCCGTAAAACTCCAGGCCGTATATATGGCCGGTTCCCCGGCTGGCTGATATAAATTCGCAATTGCCCTCCGGACCGTTGAGGGTGATCACAGACACCCTGTCTGCCGATCCTTTGAGTTTCTCTGTGGCCTCTGCCAGTTCGCTGTGGGAGAGGAAATAGTAATAAAAGCCCAACCCGGCGGGATGCACCAGGATATTGTCTTTGGCATAGGGCAGTTCCTCTTCGCACACCACCATGATCTCCGACCGGCGCAGGGCCTTGCCCAGTCGGATCTGGTCGCGGGTGCTCTTTTTCAACCCTTCCAGGTCTCCCTCTGCCAGCGGCGTCTCGCCGGGCAGAAATTCTTCTCCGGTGACGGTGTCTCTTCCGGTATCTCCTCCGGACAGGGAGGGAGAGAAAAAGCGGTCGTAGTCCTGAGTGATCTGTCGGGCAAATTTGCATGCTTTCTTCCGGTCTCGCTTCTCAAACAGCCGTCCCCAGACCTCTCCCAGATGCTCTCCCTGGTGCAGCAGCGCCGCCTCCGACAAGGGGATACTGTCTATGGCTACAAAGAGAGAGGTGTGGTGCGCGCGAAACAGGTGTTGTTCGATCTGTTGGGTGGCCTGTTCCAGTCTCTCCCTCACCCGGGAGGTGTTGGGAGCAATCAGGTAGAAGCCGCCCCCGGAGTTGTAGACCACATTGGCCTGAAAGAGCCGGAGCTCTCTGAGCAGGTAGCGGACTACCGCATCGGAAAGGAGGCGCAGGTAGAACGAACGTCCTTTGAGATTCCTGCCGGCGTATTTCGAGACGATCTGATAGATGTAGCTTTGTATACCGCTCAGGTCGGCCCCGATGAGCAGGAAGGGGGTTTCCGGCTGTTCTCCGGACTGCTCCACATCGTAGAGGCAAACGGCCAGGGCGGCGGTGGTCTTCATGTGATCGTAGAGCGAGACGTCGGAGAAGTGGATCGTACTTGCGGGTATACAGGTGGTATATTTCTGCAACAGGCAGAGCAGGGTCTCCGAAAAGGCGTGACCATCCCGGGCCTGAATGAGTCGGAATTCGCCCACGAATTTCTCCCAAAGTGACCCATAATCCGGATCGGCATCGAAGGTCTGCCGTGGAAAGCTACTGCCCGACAGGCTGAGGGGGTCGATGGGCAAGTGCCAGTAGTCGGCCCCCGGTTGCTGCCCGATGGTCTGCAGCAGGGGCACCATGCGTTTTTTCTTAAAAGCGTCCCATCCTTTCTCATCAGGATCGTCTTTCCGCGCTTCGGGGGTGTCGCGATCCATGCCCGAGGAGAGTGTATCTGCCCGCTTGATGATCCGGCCGGCATCGGAGAGTTGTGCTGCGCTCAGGTGATGGCCTGCGGCCAGGAAGATCAGGCTCTCCTTATCGGACAGCTGTCCCTCCTGCCGGGGTAACAACGTCTGAAAGAGCTGCCGGTTTTCGTCGATAAACTGAGCCGTCCAGAGCACATGTTTGTGCGAATAGCGTCCGTTGTACTGCGGACAGAATGAAGACTCTTCTTTGCAGTGTGCTTTCAGAAAACGGCTGGTCTGTACACTTCCTGTATCAGCGCGTTGGTAAAACTTCCCGATATCGTGCAACAGCGCTGCCAGATAAATGTGTTGCCGAATGTTTTTCATGAATATGATCTTGTTTTTGTTGTCTGGTTTCCCGCAATCGGGGAGCACTTCCCTACGGAGGTAGCCCCACTGTAGATATCTGCACTCCTCATCCGGGAGGATCGGCCTCCTGCAACCGGTAGAGGGTACCGAATCCCTGACTCACCCCCTTGCCCAGGCCGAGCAGGGAAGGCAGGGATACGTTGCTTTTAAATTGTACGTGGAAGGTGGACATCTTCACTTTTTTGTATTCCAGCGAGTAGGACTCGCGTACCCCGGTGATCTGACAGACGATCTGCTTTTCGAGGCGCTGGCCTACTCCTTTGGCAAAAGAGAGTATATTTCCCGTAAGTATTTTCTCGAGCAGCAGGTATCTTTCGGCCAGGCTTTCGGTCTGCCGGTATTGCGCGTAGTTGGACTGGTTGAGTGGCAGCCAGTTGCTGAGGCGGTAGGAGAACAGGCTATCCCATACCTGCACCACCTCCTGACGGGCTGTGACGGTATCTATTTCGAGAGTTACTTCCCGGGAGCCTATGCGAACATCAAAGTTGCGGGAAGAGAAGAATTCCCCGATGGCTTCCGTACCTTCTCCCACACAGACGATTGCCGCACAATTTCCGACCCGTTTGTACTGGATCAGCGGGTAGGCATACCGCAGTTTGTCGTCGGCATGGTTGTGAAACAGGATGTTCGCGTTTTCTGTCGCCCGAATAATGGCCCCCCGAAACTGAGGGATCTCCCCGGGAGAAACAGGTGTTTTGAAGCGTACGATCAATATTTTGTGTTTTCTCATCATCTATATTGCTGACTGATAAGTTACTGTCAGTATTTTCTGACATGGGGGGAACTTCATCGACCATAGGTGGGCTCT
>DALZBD010000478.1:0-3360 GCA_031977515.1 Bacteroides sp.
AGGCGTTTTTCTTATCCAGAAGGGCAAAGGCTGCGAACAGACTCATCTGTGTCTGTTGTGGCAGGGAAAGTCCGGCTGTATGATTGAGGGCCACCATGCGGCTGTCGGCCACCATACGATCGATCAGTTTCATCTTGTCCGTATCGAATCCGATGCTGCCGTAGCGGCGTGCCAGTGATCCTTTGGTACTTTGGGGCAGGGCAGCGATCATCTTATCGTAGATGTTGTCCTTGTGAATAGCGATCACCGCGTCGCGCCATCCTGTAGCTCCGAAATATTTGGAGAAAGAGTATACACAGATCGTGTTGTGAGGCAGATCGGCCATGAGCGAGCGGAAGTTCGGAACGAAGGTTCCGTATACATCGTCCGTGATGATCATCAGGTTGGGGTTGTCTTTTTTTACAACGTCTTTGATGAAGCTGATCGCCTGCTTGTTCAACGCATAGCTGGGCGGATTGCTCGGGTTGATGAGGAACAACGCTTTGATCTTACGGTCACGCAGTTTATCAAGCTCTTCGCTCGGGTATTGCCAGGTATGCTTTCCGTCCTCGGTCGTCTGGCTGGCATGGATCTCCGTGACATGGAAACGATACCGTTTCAGTTCCGGGATCTCAATATAAGGGGTGAAAGCCGGTACCATCAGGGCAATGGAGTCTCCCCGGTTGAGCAGGTAATTTTCCTGCAACGAATCGAATACGTAACACATCGCGGCGGTCCCTCCTTCGGTGGCAAACAGGTCGAAGCTGCCCCGTGGCGGACGGTTGTCACACATTTCCTGTGCCAGATAGTCCTGTACGATCAGTTCGGTAAAGTGCAGGATGCGGTCGGGCACCGGATACTGGTCACCGATCACTCCTTCTGCCCATTCATGCGCCAGGGCATCCGGATCTGCTTTATGCGTATCGATCATATACTGGAAAGCACCTTTGAGCAATCTGGCTCCGGGCTCTTTGGAATTTTCTTTGAGAAACTCTTTGAAGCGTTTGCCTATTCCATGTAGCTCAGGTATACCTGCAATTCCCTCTTTCAGAGAGAATACGCGTCTGCATTCTTCCAGACCGAATTTACCTAACAGGAAGAAGGCTTCGCGGGGAGCAGTAGCGATCCAGTTCGGATTGCCACGTCCTGCATTGAGCATCATATTCGATAATCTTTTCCCACTGACATTGGCCAGGTCGATCAGTTTGTCTTTCAACTCGAACGGACTGATCGTTTCCATTTTCTTTTCGAAACTTTGGGTAATGTCTCCGTCTTTGATAGTTTTCTTTTCCATATATAAATAGGATATGTTGAACTCTTTCCTTCTTTTACAGAGCGATGGAGCTCACGGAATTAAAATTCAGGTTATTGTTTCATTTGTTGTTTTATAGAGATATACATATCCGGTTGGATTGCCGCTGGTGATCTGTCTATAAAACAATGATTTTGCTGTACTCACGACATCAGTAGTACAATGGCTACCCCCCAGATGATCAGTAAAGTATTACCGACAGCATACGTGATGGTGTATCCCAGAGCCGGTGTCTGACTTTCGACAGCATCCTGTACCGCTCCCAAAGCGGCCGTAGTGGTACGTGCGCCTGCCGTACAGCCGAGACAATAGGCCGGATGGAATTTGAAGAGGTATTTGGCCATCAATAGTCCGATGATCAGAGGAATGGCAGTAGCCAATGCTCCTACAATGAACAGGCTGAGCCCGACCTGCTGAAAACCCTGTACGAAACTGGGACCAGCGGTGATACCGACTACAGCGATAAACATATTCAGACCTACATTATTCAATACCCACAGAGAAGGTTCGGGAATACGGCCGAAAGTAGGGTGTTTGGAACGCAGCCATCCGAAGACGAGCCCTGAGATCAGTGCCCCTCCACTTGTACTCAGACTGATGGGAACTCCTCCCAGACGCAGTGTCAGTGCACCTATCAGACCACCGATCAGTATACCAAGTCCGACAAATATCATATCCGTCTGGTTGGTAGGACGGTCTATATATCCGATCTTATTGGCAGCGTTCTCCACATCCTGTTTCATCCCTACCAGTTCGACCACATCGCCCGAATCCAGCTTGGTTTGCAACAGTACGGGAATATTTACATCCGCACGTTTGATGCTACGTACACTAACACCATGCATGAAATTCTTGCTTCGCAGGGTTTCCAGGGTCTGTCCGGCAAATGTCTTTTTGGTGACCATTACCGGCAGGGTCTCTGCCGGGAAATCGGTAAGCTGGTAGTCGAATACTTCTTGTCCGATCCACTCTTCTTCTTCGATCACATACTCCCGGCGGCCGCTCAGGACCACTTCGTCTCCTTTCTGAAGTACAATGTCCGTCTTGACCTCTTTGACTACTCCTCCCTGACGGATACGTTCTACAAAAATGAATTTATTATCATTGGCAAAATGCGTTTCCAGTTCACTGACGCTTTTTCCGCCTTCAAACCAATCGTTACTGATCTTATAGGCACGGAATACTACAGGGCGGGCAGCCTGCATGAATCCCGGTTCGTCTGCCTGGCTGTTGCCCATTTTAGCTTCCAGTTCCTTGCAGGCAGCTTTTACTTTGTCCAATCCTCCCAGCATTTTAGGACCCAGGGAAGAGATCACCCAGGCAGATCCTGCCGTACCGAAGATATAGGTCACAGCATAGGCTACAGGTATAATATTGATGTAACTTTGTTTGTCGGCATCACTGATGCTCAGACCACGGATGGTATCATCGGCCACTCCGATCACCGCAGATATAGTTTGTGAACCTGCCAGCAATCCGGCTGCTTCACCGGCGTTGTATCCCATGATTTTGGCCAGGACAAAGGGAACCAGCAGACAGAAGATACACATGATCACAGCAAATATAACCTGTGGCAGTCCGTCTTTTTTCAATCCCCTGAAAAACTGGGGACCTACTTTATAACCTACCGCAAAAAGAAACAACAGGAAAAACACAGCTTTCAGCGGATCGCCTATAGGTATATTGAGCTGTCCGACCAATACACCTACCAATAAAACACTGGTTACTGTACCCAGACTGAATTTCCCGATCTTGAGTCTGCCGATCCAGAACCCCAGGAACAGGGTGAGGAAGATGGCAAGTTCGGGATGAGATCTGAGTTGATTGATAATCCATTCCATAAATAAGATATTTGGTTATTGTTAAAATTGTAAATGTGCTCTTGTCACTCTCTTACTTTTATAGGATCATTTATAAGGAAAGGCAAGAAAATTCAGACAAGTTTTTATTACAACAAGAATCAGGCAGAAGTGTTTCCTGAAAGATAATATTTGTAAATCGTAAATCAAAATCCCCTACATAATAAATCATATCCCCGTATTATAAATCGTATCCCTCTGCATCGTAAA
>DALZBD010000479.1:0-3355 GCA_031977515.1 Bacteroides sp.
ACCTAACAAGTATTAAAAAAAGTGGAAGATCTACAAGAGAAAGTGGAAGGGAAAAACCCATCAGTCAGCTATACATAGTCAATATAGTGGAAAAACATCTACAAAAGACATCCTACTTCCTGATTAATCAGTAGAACAGGAAACTCATTCTATGTATATAGGTACGATGATTTTGTAGAGAAACTAACGGATCTGTTTCACCTGCACTTCGAACTCTTCCCGCGAACCGGCGGCTCTGTTCTTTACTTTGGCGCGGTAGTTATAGATTGTATTGACGGAATAACGCAGGAATTCTGCGATCTGTGAACTATCTTCTATGCCCAGACGGATGAGAGCAAATATCCGCAATTCGGTATTGAGGAGTTCTCCTTTTTTGAGCGCAACCCCTTCGCCGGGTTGCAACAAACTGTTAAACTTACGTACAAAATCAGGAAATAGATGCAGGAAAGCCGTATCAAAATTGGTATAAAGTTCTTCCAGTTCGCTATCCAGAGCTTCGGGTGAACGAGTGATGCGTACCAACTCCGCAGTCTGTCCACCAGTGATCTTCTTGTGAACCATACGGCGGTAGGCATCCAGTTTGTCTATATAGGTCGAGCACAATTTGATAAACCGTGCGATGTATTCCTCTTTGATCTGATTCGATTCCGACAGGTCTTCGTTGGCTGTCTGCAACCAAATATTTACCTGTTGGAGTTCATCGTTCAATGCTTTCAATTGCTGGTTGGCCTCCTGTAAATGATTGCGTGCGAGTGCCAGACGTTTCATCTGCCTGTAGATATAAAGCATAGCCGCGATCAAAAGGAGAGAAAGTGTACTGATCAGGATCAGGTAAGATTGCAGGGTTTTGTTCTGGTGTTCACTCATCGCCTGGTACGTCAGGTCGATTAGGGAAAGAATACCTGCACTCTGCAGGCTACGCAGTTTGGCGTTGTAGAAGTTCGTTTCGTCCCAGGAAAAACGAATGTACCGATAGGCACGTTCCATATCACCTTCCTCGTACAACACCCGTGCCAGTGTCCACAACGAAGCATGGTCTTTGATGGAAGAACGGATATCTGAGATTGCCGACAGGGTAAGATAATATTTCTGTTTTTCTATGTCTCCTTCGACTTTGCATAGCAGAGAACGATGGAAAGCAACCAACGCATACTCGGGAGTACCCATAACGACATCTGCCAGACGTTGATCATTGATCTTCCAGGCTTCTTCCCGTGGACCATGATCCCGGTATGCAGTTTCGGTCATTTCCATTCGTAACGGATGCTGAGGGGGGAGTGCTTTGAAAAGGCTATCTTTATAGAGATCGGAAGCCCAACGATACCTGCCCGAACTCACAGGGTCCTGCGTATAACTGGCAGCTTCTCCATACACATGATCATACGCATTCAGATAGTCGACCAATAGATCAGGCGATAAGGTAGTCCGATCTATACCCGTCAGCAGGTCTACCGCTTCCATATACATACCACAGGAGCCCAGTAGAAAAGACAAATGAATCTTGCTTTCGTCTTCCAACCGGCGTTCGTTCAGTTGTGTGGTTGCAAGTTGAATATTAGCATTCAGGTAATGGATGGCAGAATCACAGAGGTAAGAACGATATTCTTCTGCCAACAAAGATTGCAGGCTGTATCTTTCGAGTGCCGTCAGCTGCTCATTGCTTAGTCTTCCTCGAATCCCCTGAATGCGGTCTTCTTTTTCCCGATTGTATTGGATATGCTGTTCGATGGTACGATCCAGTACACTATACAAAGAATCCAGATTGCTGGCTACAGATACGACAGGGACTAAAAGACATAGTAGTAGAAACAGGTTACTCTTTCTGCACATGAATCGTGTAGGTGTTATAAATGAACTTATTCAAGTTGGCTATTACAAAGATATAAAGAAAAAAGTTATCTTTGCCTGTACAACCCCCAAATAACTTAACACATTCATGAAAACACTTACTTCTCAACGCGTGGCAGCCGTAGACGTCTTCCGCGCCCTTACCATGTTTCTGATGCTCTTCGTTAATGACATTCCCGGACTGAAAGACATCCCCCACTGGCTGGAACACGCTGCTTTCGACGAAGATATGCTTGGATTCTCGGACACGATCTTTCCGGCCTTCCTTTTCTGTATGGGAATGTCCATCTCCTTCGCAGTCCAGAACCGTATCCGCAAAGGAGACAACCTGTTTCAGGTAATCAGTCACATTTTCTGGCGCACCGTGGCATTGGTAGCGATGGGAGTTTTCGCCATCAACGACGCTGCTGTACCGGGACTCTCCAATCAATGGTTCCGCATCATTATGGTCATTGGTTTCTTCCTGACATGGGGTGTATATCCCAAGGCGGAAGGAAACAAAAAGTACCTTTTCACCGCCATGAAAGCCTTGGGTATCGCCCTGCTTGCCTTTCTGGTAATCTACAAATACAACCAGGGTGTTGTTTTCGAGAAAAAATGGTGGGGCATCCTGGGACTGATCGGATGGACCTATGCGATCTGTGCCGGGATCTATCTGATCACCCGGGAAAGTCTGTGGAAAAATGCGGTGGCATGGTTGGTTTTTACTGTCCTGATGATACTCAATCACAGTGGAAAGCTCTCTTTATCTTTTATACCGAGTGACATGACCCTGCATACATTCGGGATGTCGGGTGTATTGACTTCGCTGATCATGCAGAAATATGCCAATCGGGATCGCCCATGGAGGTTTATCGGTATCCTGTGCGGATTGGGTCTCGTCATGCTGATCGGTACACTGGCCACACATCCGATATGGATCATTTCCAAAATACAGGCTACCCCGAGCTGGTTTTTCTATTGCACAGCTGCCTTCTTCCCGTTGTTCGGGTTTTTCTACTGGCTGACGGATGTAAAGGGAAAAACCAATTGGTTCAACATCATCAAACCTGCCGGAACAGTGACTCTTACCTGCTATACCATACCTTATGCCTGGTATGCCATTCAACAACTGTTGGGCTGGTACTACCCTTCCGCATTGGGAAGTGGTATACCGGGACTGATGAAGTCTGTTGTCTTCTCTCTGGTAATCATTGCCCTGGCAGGATTGCTGGCACGATGTAAGATCAGGCTCAAAGTATAAAGGGATGTACTACAAGGGGGACGATTTACTATTTACGATTGGAGTTACATCTTATTTTTGCCTCCTCACTAAAAAGATATTTTTATGGAGCCATCCATAAGATTCCATTTTACATAAAAGGATGCAATAACTGGTAATTTCAATCGTAAATAGTAAATCGTCCCCTCGTAAATTATTTATAGTTTCCTCATAATTAATCTGTTTAATTTGCAATTTCCGGGAATTTCATTATCTTTGAGAAAGTACAGAGTTTGGTGGGACTCA
>DALZBD010000480.1:0-3345 GCA_031977515.1 Bacteroides sp.
CAAAGGAGTACCCAGCGATATCAACAAAACACTACGGGAAATTAAACTTCGCAAGTAATACGTCTAAATAATAGTTGCAGAAAAGCAGACAAAGAAGTATTTTAGCTGACACCGAAAAGAAGACTCCAAAGCCTGATTTAAATACATTTTGAGAATGAGATACCGTAAAGCCGGCCAGGGATTGCCCAAACGCATAGATTATACACCATTTCCCATAGAAAAAGAGGATACTTATCCCACACAAAAAAAATCCTTTTTCAGACAGGTGGATGATGAAAAAATAGTCATGGATCAATCAGGATTCAGGCTACCGGAAATTATTGTAGGACTGTTTATCTTTTGTATGATATGGCCTACGGAAAGGGATATTCATCATTATGGAGCAATGGTTTCGCTAATTTATTTAGGTAAATATATAGGCCTGTATCTGTTCTTATATGGCACTCTAAACACCAAACGGGTCTTTATTTTCAACCGAAAAGAGGGCACAGTCACTTATCCCGAATTCCTCTGGCGTACCAGCCGGACCATCCCCTTTGACGAAGCCTGTTTTATTCTATGTAAAATAGGCAGCCCATCTATACCTGAGGGCTATCATCTGGCCATTGTACGGGCAGACGGACTCACGCGTAGCATAATCAGCTGGGACTTTCCCGAAAAAGAATTTGCTCTGTTTGTCTGGTATATGGACCGAAACCGTCCCTTACCACCAGGCACAGCTTTTGACCCATATCGCCAGCGGGACTACGAACGCCGCAAAAAGGCCAGGTTTCCCAAACCACTGTATCCCGGGCGTATGTCTACACCAGATATAGACAACAATCCCAGGAGATACAAAGGAGTACCCAGCGATATCAACAAAACACTACGGGAAATTAAACTTCGCAAGAATTAGATTCTACCCAGGGTATAAATCTGTGGAGAATTCCCGACAACCCTATACAGGGCCACAATTTAAGTTACTCTACGCAGTTTCACACAAATAACAAACAAACGGGAAAACTGATAAACGATTCTGCTTTCCCGGCTAACCAAGAACGAAAATCCAGGTTGACCAGGAAATTCCAATCGTGGGGACTGAAAGTCGATGTTTCTAAAACTACCTATCAAACAAAAGATTACATGGAATAAGAATAAATAACAGGGCTTCTGTCTTACCTGTTTTTGCGGTTATCGCTCCAGATGGAAACTACATCCTCCGTATAAGCTGTAAAGATCCCTAAAGCATTTGTTATATTGCCCGGTAACATTGCCGGAGCAGTCAGATTGTCATCATTCACATTAATCAGTTCTTTGATAGCCAGCTGATATCTATAATTCTCCTGCGTCACCCGTTTCAATTCTACCCGCACGCGTTCGTACCCCTTCAGTTTTTCGGATATCTCCAGCGAGAATGTCACTTTACCTGCCTCCGGTTGCTGACTCAGATCATGAAACCGGACAAGGGATTGTACCTTTTCACCCTCCCGCATAAAAAACGCAGAGACGATGTAATAATCAAAAAAAGCATGTTCTGATCGTTCAAATGTATAGAAAAGTTCGTCCTCCTCGATACGCACTTCATGGATACGTACCTGATCCGGGAACTCCGTCCGGGCATATATATCATCACCCGCAGGGCTCACCGCATACAACTCCAGATAGCCCCGTTGCGGCGACTCTACCACCTGAGGACTGGCATAGTTGTACACAAAATTCTTGTCCGGATGCACATACAGGCTCTGGTACATCTTTATCTGCTCATCACTCTGGATATACATATCAAATTCCAGCGAGTAGTCCAGCAACTGCGGCTCAGCTATCGGAGAAAGAAGGGTAGCCGTCAGGTTGAAACGATCTCCCGGCACACAATAGCACTCGAGAAAGTATCCTCCCCCTTCTCCCATATCCTGAATATCCAGCCTCTCTCCCAACTCGCAGCCCCAGAGAGACAAAAAGATCAAACCTGTGATGAATTTCCTCATAATTACCAATTTATCGTTAAAGACACATACGGAATAAAAGGCAGCAACACCTTGGAATAAGGTACAAATTGTGTATAATAGGTATCCTTTGCCTCCGGTTCAAAATAGATGAAATCGGGATTCTGCTGATTGTACAGGTTATACACTCCTGCACTCCATGTACGTTCTATCTTCTTGCAACGTTTCTCATAATCCACAGACACATCCAGACGATGATTGTCGGGCAACTTGAAGTTGTACCGGTCGCGGTAGACAGGCACAAAACGACTACCGCCTCCAGCGCTCACAATATCCTGTGTCACCGCGACACTCACCGGGAACGTGGCATACCCACCCGAAAAGTAGGTCCAGCTCACATTCAACCGCCACTGCGGTGCAAACAGGAAAGAGGTAGTAAGCAGCAGGTTGTGTTTCTGGTCAAAAGGAGGATGAAAATCTTTGCCGTCGTTTATCTCCCTGAAATTGCGTACAGACTCAGACAGCGTATAGGTCGCCCGAAAATAGAGCCTGCGCATATCATACACAGCATCCACCTCCACCCCACGGGCTCTTCCATGCCCCTCCGTAAACAGATCTCCGAGATCCTCCTGCAACGACTTGACACTGTACAGAAAGTCCTTTGCATGCCACATCTTCTTATAGAAAAGTGCCGCATACAAATGAAAATTATCGAAAACCTCCGTATCAAACCCCACCGAATAATGGGAAGAAGAAGCGGGTGTATAGCCCGGAGCCAGAGGATAATGCAGATCCACTGGACTCTTCAGCGTAAAGTAAGGATACAAAGTCGTATACTGCACAGTCTTTGCATAATCCACCCGGAAATTATACCCGCGCCACTGATAACTTAGTTTCATCCGGGGAGAAAGATCATTGGAATGTGCCCTGCCGTTGTAATGTTGAAAGTTCAGGCCCGCGTCCAGCGTAAAGTCACTCAGGAAACCCACCTGCACCCCACCATAGAGCGTATAGATCTCAGCATCTGACTTCCCCTGTTCGTCCAGGTCATACGTCTGGGAAGAGAAACTACTCCCTGCATGGTACCGGATATTTTGACGGATCGTCCCGTCGTAATGAATATTGCCCGACTTGTTTCCATACCTGTTCTTTACGCCGTCATAGGTATGACTACCGGAACTGCCCGATGTCAGGGTTGAGTAGAACCCTCCTGTCAGGGTCAGATAGCCGGATCTTCCTGTATACCTTGCCCGCACATTGGACGAAAAGGAAGACCAGCTCAGTTCGTGCACGATCTTTTTATTCAGAAGATCTATATCCAGCCGGTCGGAAGTATAAAGGCCAAAGAGATTCAGGTTCCATTTGTCCGACGGATCCGAATTCACATTCAGCGTAATGTCTGAGAAAGCATAAGAAGGCATTC
>DALZBD010000481.1:0-3340 GCA_031977515.1 Bacteroides sp.
ATCTTTCTGATCCAGCACCTCTGCCTGAAGAGAGGCTTCATACACATCTTCCGGGAAAATATCCCAACCTCCGAAAACCAGGTCATTTATCCCGGTCAGAGGTACTACGTCTTTTATTTTCGGAAAACGATTTTCATTGCGCTTCCCCAGACGGATGGTAGCAAGTTGTGTGATGGAACCTATAGGTTTGGATAGTCCTTTCCGGGCAGATAACGTACCTACAACGAATGTGGTAGCAACAGCCCCTCCCAGTCCTACGACCAGTACGCCCAGACGACCGTCGGCAGACTTAATTTCCTGTTTCATGTTTTATTGAACTATTTTTAATTATGATTTTCAAAGCATTACTCCCGGGCAGGCAAGGCACGGTATGTGTGGTGACAGTATGGCTTTGTACGTTTATTTAACTCTTACTAAAAAGAATTATCAAACGTATGTTCAATAAAACAAATTTACAGCTTAAGTTGTTCCGGGAAAAGGGATATTTTATGAGCCCGTTTCCATTCAGACGCAAATACGCGTCTCTACAGGTGTATGTTTTCTTTGGAATGTGATTACTTGGTAGAGACGCAATACCTTGCGTCTAAAAAGGTAAGAAACAGACTCTATCAGAAATTAAGTCGTGCGGTAATACGCAAACCGGAACGATCGATATCCGGCATATCCCGATAAGTCAGACGCCAGGTATAGTCGAAACGGAACACCTTGAAAACATTCTCTATCCCTACTCCTGCTTCCATATACGGACGGTTTCCCAACTTATAACTTTCTTCCGGGAAGCGGAACAAACCTTCCGTAAGATCGGGATCATTCTTGTCACTCAATCCTCCGTACATACCACGGAACGTGAGTATTTCCCTCCATTCCAGTTTTTTCAGCAGAGGTATCCGGTTGAAGACAAAACCATTGAGGTAATAGGTCAGATCCCAGGAGATATATTGGTCATTCAGAAATTCCATTGCATTCATCAGGACATAAGATTCGGGCTGAGTGATATAGGTCAGGTTGACACGGGGAATGATCAGCAGTGGAAAGGGAACTTTGTTCCAGACTTTACCCGCGCGTACGATCGCATCGGTGTAGCCAAAAGCCGAAAACCAGAATCTCTTCTCAAATCCCGCCTCCGTATGGTGATAGGTATAGTCGCTACCCAACAAACCCTTGCCGGAAGACGTATGAGCCAGAGTAAATACCGGTGCATCGTAAGATACCTTATAACGATTCCATTGTGTCTGCATAAATTTCTCATGGGGCGAATACCGGAGCTTCACTTCCAGTTCACTGATAGAGAAGTCGCGCCGGAATTCCGGGGTACCACCGGGAAGCCGTATCTCAAAAGGAATGAAACGGGAAGCCTCTTCCGTACGATACCGGGTAGTCACATAATAAGAGAATCCCGAATGACTTTCATGTGTATACATCAGTTCTGCTTTCCGGCTGTATCCGATCTTGTCGTCTGTCTTTCGTTTCACAGAGAGGAACATATTGTCTTTGTTGGCAAGCAGGTAGTTTTGTCCGTATTGACGGGTGTCGTATTCATAAGCAGCTTTCAACGAATGGATCGGGAACTCGTTGGCATATTCCTTCTTGGGTTTGAAAGAATATTCCAGTTCTCCCAGGTATTTGCATTTGCTGTCACGTGTTCCATACGCTACAAATCCCCTGGCCAGCCAGTGAGGATTCAGATGAGCCGAAGTCATCCCACCGGCACGCAAACGGGTTCCTTCCAGTGCGTTGCCACTGACTGTAGAATTCAAAGGCCCGAAATAGAACTTTGGCTTCTCCTCCGGAATATTCAGATATCCGTTGAACAACACCGATATGCCTTTCTCTGTCCAGTAATAGGCCGGATGATGCCGCAACTGATCCATCAACCGGTCCACAGCATCTTCCTTCTCCCCTATGGTACCCGGACGTTCTGCCTGCCAGTATGCATTTTCCTGATACAGCGCTTCCGGAGCTTCGATCACCCGTTCGGATTTGTTGAATACTTCCTCCCACTGGGGCTTTTCGAACGAATGGTTGTAGTAGGTAACCTGCCGTCGGGAAAAAATACCGTCCGACTTTTCTTTCAGCTTAAACTCAACAGTGATCTCTTCGTGTTGCAACAGGCGTATACCCTCCGGTGTACGGGAAAACTCCTGCTGCAACTTCATATTATCTACAAAGTTGAGATTGATCTTCTGCGGAAAGTTCATCAACACCCGCCGGACGAAATAGGTAGAGTCAAGAGTCACATACAGATGTCCGGTGAAGCCAAAAGATTCGGAGGTAAAGGGTACAAACGTCAGATCCACATGAGGTCTGCCATCTATCTCCAATGTATCCGACAGGTAGTATTTATAGAATGAAGGTCCCATTTTAGACAATGGGCTGACAAACTTGTTGGTAAACAGGGTGATGTTATTTTCATAAATATCCACGTCCCGGAACACCTCGTTCATCATGGTCTCCATACCCTGCCGGGGAATGATCTCGTCGATACCATCCCGTCTGACCGCTTTCAGATATTGCTTCTCGGATCGTGGCGACCGTCGATAATAATCCGTACCCAGTGCTTCCCGGATAGAAACCGTCAGCACCGGTTTGCCCGTTACCTGTGAAGTATCCACATATTCCTTAAGGAAATCGAATTTGCGGTACAGTTTCTTGTTTTGCTTATACTCATCGAAATTATTCAATGCGAAGGTAGTCTTATCGTACCGGTCATGCGAATAATACGCTTCGTTATACGGAGAGCCCTGGTCTTTGTGTTCAATGACCTGCCGCACAAACGCAACCGCAGGATTTTCTTTGCGACTGTATCGTTCACGCCCGGGTTTGATCACCACCTCGGAAAGACCGTACGTGGTGGAAGAAAGGTGTATGTGAAACTCTTTTCGGATAGAAAGATCGACCTTCTCTATATATTCATCGTAGCCGATAGTTGATACGACCAGTTCGGCACTCCTCTGTCCTGTCTGAAACGAGAATTTCCCGTCGTCGTCCGTAGTAGTTCCGGTAGTGGTTCCCCGCAGATAGACCGAGACATAAGACAAAGGTTCCTGTGTCAGCGAATCGCAGACAGTCCCCCGGACTATATACTGAGCCTGCAAGGGCAACAACAAGAAAAGAGCAATACTATAAAATAAAAAACGCTTTATATAGAATGACATTATATCCAATATGAATGAGCCGGCAAAGGTAAGAAAAATCGGATAGCCTCCAAAGGTCGTTTTGGTTGAAATAATGGTCTAAAAGAGAAGTAAAGGACAAGGATTACTGGTTGTTGAACCTTGAAAAAGGTTTATTCAGAACCTATGGTGTGGTATATTTTAATTTCATCGTTGGGCATTTTTTA
>DALZBD010000482.1:0-3338 GCA_031977515.1 Bacteroides sp.
AAGCAATCCGCCAGGTATAGTACAATTGATCGAATTCTTTGAGCTTCCGCTCATCGGCTGTCTCCCCCTCACACAGCGAAGAGGCGCCTTTGATGTAGTGGTAATAAAGTAATTGTCCGGTATCTGTGCCCAGTTCTTCATCCGGTGAGATCTGATTGATCGCATACAAAGCGTCTCCTCTTTGCTGCACATAATAATAATAGACAGCTGAGACTATAAAAAATTCGGTAAATGCATAGTTCAGCCTTGCTTTCTCATGTCCTTCGAGAAATAGATCCCGTTCTTCATCGATACGTTTCATCCGTTGCATGGCACTGTTGCGGTAGTCAAAAAACTCTTTGTTCATCACCGTCCGCTGAAATATTTTCATCAATCCCACATCGGCGATCAGCAGTTCCAGTTCGTTCTGTGTCAGGCTATACACCTCTTTGTGCAGCTGCTCTGCCATATCGAAGTTCATATTCATGAACGCACAGAACGCCAGGTTATTGGTTGCTTCGGCTTTCCCCTGTTTGTAACGACTTACCTCTTCATAGGCTCTCGAGGCAGCAAAAAAGGAGGAATCCAGATCTTTGTAGCGAAAGGAATAAGAGACATGATTAAGCGAATCTATGTAACGTATCTCCCGTGTAGGAGCAGTACCTACACATGAAAAAAAGGCTGTCAGCATCAACAGGCCTATCACATACAAGGGAGTACATCCAGTCAACTCACGTATATTCATACAGGCAAAACTACGAATATTTCCGGTAAAGAAACTACATATCTCATGAAGAGTCTGTTTAATTTTTCCAAAAATAGACTATTAATTAAGTATTTTCACTCTTTCCTCAGTTTTTTTGTCTTTCTGGGACGCCAAGTATCGCGTCTCTACAGAGTATATGATCTGATCATCTCAGAGGCAAGCGATTGTATCTTTCCTGACGACAATACTGATACACACACTCACCAAGACGTTGTAAAAAAGGAAGACCAATTTGTTCGTACCGATAATTGGCATAGTTTATCTCTTTCTTACCACAGGTATTGATCACTGCGGCAAGCATAAACTCCACGTTCTCCTCGGGATTCACAAAATAGGCCACATCAGCCAATGTACCGTGACTTTCACCCACCATATTGTGGATACGCAATCCGGGGATGTCGGTCACATCCGGATCTTTGCCATACAGCAGGTATTTCTTCAGATGACGGTGATAGAATCTGGCCTTCTCGCGAAAAACGCCGAATTCACTGTCGGCAGGATACATCGCTGTATAACTCCGTAACAATTCAATATCTGTTTCGTTCAGATCAAACTTTTTATCATCACTCACTGCTTCCGGCACAAAAACGCCAAGCATCATTTCGCACATATCTTCCAGAGAAAGCCGGTTGAAGCGGGAATAGTCCCTTCCACCGACAGTTACCTGCCCCAATGGATTAGAAAGTGGGCGCTCGTTGAATTGTGCGGACTGATTATATATCACCTGCCTCGAAGCATTGTACATCCGGATGTGTGGGGTCTTTCGATTTTCTTCGTACGAACAGGGAGCAAACCGTGCAATGACCCTCACAGAGTCGTATCCTCGCGCGGTCAGCCGACGTTGAATAGCTTCCTGTCCCATAAAGTCATACAAACGGTTGTACGCATTATCATCACTGACCAACAGCATCTCTTTGATATAGGTAGACAAACGGGATACACGATCAGGAGCAAGCGGATCTCCTGTAACCTGAGGAGAACAAAATGTATTTCCCAGAAATTCAATCCGGTTGTCCAGAGAAATTTCCGGTATCTGCCTGCGCAATTCATTTATTTTCTCCATCGTCAACAGAATCAGCGGCCACTTGACCAGACTGGCAGGATTGAAATATTCCTTTCCATCGAGTCTGAAAGTATGCCTGTCCAGTATAGGCTTCCCCGCATGATCCCGGTAGATACGGGTAAAAAGGATCTGAATATCAAACTCCGCGGCTTCTTTCACATAACGTGCCAGCAGGTCGTCTCCATTCATCAGTCGATACAATAAGAAAGGCTCTTCACGCCTCTCCTGACCCAGGCAATACACAGAGCCTATAGCCAGAAATAGATAGAATATAATAAATCTCTTTTTCATCGGTTTACTTTCTTCTCGTACCTACAAATCTACAACAATCTGCAGAAGTGGCAAAAAATATTTTTTCTACAATAAGTCTTTTATTATGCTTCAAGAATTCATACCTTTGCACGCGAATTCAACAACAACAGGTAACAGCTATCACAAAATGAGCCAAAGACCCCCTTTCATGGTATTTTCGGGAACCAAATCGAAGTATCTGGCAGAGAAAATCTGCGAACATCTCAACTGTCCTCTGGGCAACATGAACATCACCCACTTTGCCGACGGTGAATTCGCCGTATCTTACGAAGAGTCTATCCGTGGTGCCAACGTTTTTCTGGTACAATCTACCTTCCCCAATTCTGACAACCTGATGGAACTACTCCTGATGATCGATGCTGCCAAACGCGCTTCGGCCAAGAATGTAGTGGCAGTGATTCCTTATTTCGGATGGGCCCGTCAGGACGGAAAAGACAAACCGCGTGTTTCCATCGGTGCAAAGTTGGTAGCAGACCTTTTGTCTGTAGCTGGAATCAATCGCCTGATCACCATGGATCTTCATGCCGACCAGATTCAGGGTTTCTTCAATATTCCGGTAGATCACCTGTATGCTTCGGCAGTATTCCTGCCCTACATCCAGTCTTTGAATCTGGAGAATCTGGTAATTGCTACTCCCGATGTCGGAGGTTCCAAGCGCGCAAGTTCTTTCTCCAAATACCTGGGTGTACCTCTGGTACTTTGCAACAAGACCCGCGAAAAGGCCAATGTAGTATCTTCCATGCAGATCATCGGAGATGTAAAAGGTAAGAATGTGGTACTCACCGATGACATTGTAGATACAGCCGGAACCATTACCACAGCAGCCAATGTGATGCTGGAAGCCGGAGCTAAATCGGTAAGAGCCATTGCCAGCCATTGTGTCATGTCTGATCCTGCTTCTCAGAAAGTAGAAGACTCGGGACTCACAGAAATCGTCTTCACCGATAGCATCCCTTACACCAAAGATTGCTCCAAGCTGAAACAATTGAGTATTGCCGAAATGTTTGCAGAGACGATCAGACGTGTGATGAGCAACGAGTCTATCAGTTCGCAATATATAATAAAGTAATATAAATACGACTTTTTATAATCCCTGAGAAAAGGTATCTGTGTGTTTGCAGATACCTTTTTTATTTCCCATTTACTGATGAATGGTTTATATCCTATT
This sequence comes from Bacteroides sp., assembly GCA_031977515.1. GTDB lineage: Bacteria > Bacteroidota > Bacteroidia > Bacteroidales > Bacteroidaceae > Bacteroides. The sequence goes on from DALZBD010000482.1 coordinate 3,289, forward strand.
GTAGAGGCTGTCTCAAAAGTATAGGGCACGCAGATGGCGCAGAAGGACAC
>DALZBD010000483.1:0-3319 GCA_031977515.1 Bacteroides sp.
TCACTTTCCTTGTTATAAGGAAGAATGTCTTCCGGTTTCAGATCGTGCCACTCGGCATACGAAGTAAACTCAAATGTCTCGGAAAACCGGGTAGGCATGCCGTGTTGAGCCACTTTCTCCATATAGAGCGTGGTATGCAGACAGGAATCAGGAGCAATCTGATATTCGCCCTGGCTGGTCTTCAGCAACTTCACATCAGTCTGACGGTGATGATCGGTACGCGGATAAGGCAACCAACAGCGAATGACTTCTCCGGCAGGCACTGCATTGGTATCTACAGTAAGTGTATACGTCACCCGCATCCGTTTGGGCTCTACCAACGGAGTTTTCTCTTTTCGTACCGCAGCGATCACTTCGGGAATATGTTTCTGATTCACCTTATCTTTATCGCTCAGTTCAAACCCTTCCTTATCGAGTTTGATGTGGTAACAGGTAGAATCCACCCGGAACAAATTGGGACCGGCATTGCGGAAATAAAGTTTCTGACCATCTATGACCCGGTATTCCAGTGCATTGCTTGCCTCCCAGGCACGCATCTGTTCGTCTGTCACATCCGGGATATACTGACGAATGTATTCTTTCACCTGAGCTTCCGTCAGACGAAAATCAATACGGATGCGATGATCCAGATCGTCCTCCCAACTGTAAGGTTTGGCCTGCTGTTTGTGAGAACAAGCCGATGCAAACACCAGCATTCCCACCAGGTAGAGTAGTTTTTTCATATAGTATTCTGTTAGGAAACTGTTGTCTGACTACAATAAAGTAACTCCGATACCCGGTTTATCGTTCAGCGTAAGTTTACCTTTAACGATTTTTACTCCGTCGAAACGATCATTGGCGATCAACAGATTTCCATCCAGATCTGCAAAATCCACTGCCGGAGAGAACTGAGCAGCCGCAGAGATGGCACAGGAGGTCTCAGTCATACAACCGACCATTACGTCCATACCTAACGCACGGGCCAGATTCACCATTTTCCATCCTTCACGCATACCGGTACACTTCATTAGTTTGATATTGATACCCGTAAAGGCATGTCTCAATCCGGGCACATCACTCAGACGTTGCAAGGACTCATCCGCATAGATAGGCAATGGACTTTGCTGAGTGACCCAGGCTATGTCGTCCAGTTGTTCTTTGGGCATGGGCTGTTCGATCATCACAATACCCTGCTCTTTCAGCCAATTCACCATATCCAGGGCATAATATTTATCCGTCCATCCCTGATTGGCATCAATGGCCAGAGGCAACTGACATACCGAGCGAATGGTCTCGATCATTTCTTTGTCATTGTCACCACCCAGTTTCACCTTCAATATATTGAAACGCTCTGCATAGGCCAGTGTCTTTTCGCGTACTTTATCCGGAGTATCTATACCAATGGTATACGTCGTATCGGGTGCCTTGTCTTTATCCAATCCCCAGATCTTATACCATGGTGCTCCCAGTAATTTACCTACCAGGTCATGAAGCGCAATATCCACAGAAGCTTTGGCTGCCGTATTACCGGGCATTACACCATCCACATAGGCGAGGATATCCTCGAGGTTAAACGGATCACTGAACTGTTCGAGATTTACCTTATTCAGGAAGTTGGTGACCGATTCCAGCGATTCTCCCAAATAAGGGGGCATGGAAGCCTCTCCATAACCTATTATCCCATCATATTCTATTTCCACCTGTATGTCCGGGGTAGTGGTACGTGAATACGTGGCAACCGTAAATACATATTCCAGTTTCAACTCATAAGGTTTGAACCTCAGTTTCATTTTCTTATCCGCACCTACCAGACGGTTGACGGAAAAAACAGACGGAACAGTATTGGCCAGGGTCTCATTAGCGATCAGACCACCGCCCACAGCTGCCAGTGCAGCGGTTTTGAGGAAATCTCTACGATTTTGCATGTCTCTATGGGTTTATTAGGGTTTATAGCATCAGTTGAAATAAGGATTGGTCTCTGTCGTGTTAAGCGCAGGATCTTCCTTATTTATATAAGGTAATACACGGGTTGCGAAAAGCAGACGGTTGAGGTTATACTCATCGTATTCCTCATCTGCCGGATCGAAGCTATTGATCCGTACATCGCCCTGTGAATGGATAAACTTTTTATCTCCGAGGTAAATCGCGACATGCACTACCCTCTCCTTGCGTTCGGGTGTAGCCTTACGTCCGAAAAAGATCAGATCGCCCGGTTGTACATTGGAAAAGTCGGGATCAATATCGATATGTTCTCCTACATAAGCCTGTTGAGACGCATCACGCGGAATGATGATGTCGTGCAGATACAATACGGTACGTACATAACCGCTGCAATCTATCCCTTTGGCAGAAGTTCCCGCCCATAGGTATGGAACACCAAGTAGGGTATGAGCCGTACTTATAATAGCATCCCCATCCTGTTTCAATGTTTTTCTCCATTCTTTCTCCGGCAGACCTAAAGTTTTGGACAGAAAGCCGCGCTTGCCATCGGGATAGATGATCCGGTAAAAAGCACCTTCCGTACCGTCGAGACGGAAACGATCGCCGGAAACCACATCGGAAATCGTCTGGGAACCCAGGTCAGGCTTTTGATTCACAAAGCCATAATGTGAGGTCACAACGACCTTCTCCGCACGGTTCCACTCGTCGTACTCCTCCCTGGTCACAGGATGTACCCCCGCACTATGTACCCAGCCAATGTAGTTGTCCGGTGTCTGGATACGATACCAGCCGTTTTTATCGAGAATACGCACCGGCACTCCCAGGAGAGCCTGAGTGGTCATTTCCGATGAGAAATCGTCCTGAATACGAATGTTGCATACCGAAAGGTTTACAATACCGTATGTCTTTCCTGCCAGTTTTTCTTCGTCGGGCAGCAGGCGAAGACTATCGTTCACCTGATATCCTTCCTGCTTCAGTCCCGAAAGAAGGGCAGATCTGGCATCCGCGGAAGTTGTAACACCTTTCAGAGTGATATTTTTTCCTGCCACCTCATAATTGACATCAAACAATGCCACTCTCTTATCAGGGGCATATTGTTGGCGCAAGGTATCATTGAGTTGTTGTACAACTGCAGGCAGTTTTTTTTCCGCACTGTCGGTGGAAGAACAAGCATAGCATAGTACTATGAAAAGAAATAAAGAGAAATACTTTCTCATGCAATTTATGGTTAGGGGGTTAACTATACTCACAAAGATAGGAATATTTTCTATTTGCAATACAACTTTTCAGGAATATTAATAAATCAAAATTTGTATCTGATCTTCTCACATAAAGGAATTGAAAAGTTATAATGACAAAAAGTCTTTCTATTACAATCTTTTTCTGCTGATCAAATAGA
>DALZBD010000484.1:0-3315 GCA_031977515.1 Bacteroides sp.
CATACCACTGCCGTCGCAAACAGCAGGCGGGTGCCTACGATAATCCAGAGATTGATGCCCAAAGCCACAAACAACAGTGTGTCTTCGAGCAGGGAATGGGAAATAGCCAGGTGATAGTTGACCGCATTAGAGTCCTTCAGAGACAATTTTCCTTCCTCCACCATATCGGCCATGACAGCACCTCCATAGGCAAGCCCCACTACATTTCCTACGATCCATAGAAAAGGACTACTGTCTGGCAATCCGAAAAAGCGCATCAGAGGACGCAAGGGACGTGACAGTGGCCCGATCCAGCCAAATTCGTTTAGTACGCGCTGCAGGATCATGAGCAGGGTGACTATCACTACGATTGTCAGAACGATGGCTAAGGAAGCATACATCCAGGCACGCAAGACATCTGTCAATGAGGCATAACTTTCCGGCTGTATAGCTACCAGGAAAGGAGCATCGTTGGCCGGTAATAAAAGGTTCAGGAACATAGCGACTCCAAAAGCCATCCCGATCCTCAACACGACCATTCCGAAAAAAGAAGACCCTGTCTTACGGGTCACTGCACATTCCACAGGAAGATTGTGAGCGATCAGACACATGAGAGTCAGGATTGTGGCTTCACGCATCGTCATAGTCAGTGAAGCCATAACAGCAATAGAGGCATACAGTGGAAGAAAGATACTGGTAATAAAAACAATGGCCAGCACTCCGGGCAAGCCAATCAGACCAAACACCGGATGCAGAAACCCGGCCAGGTAATCTATAATACCGTAGTAATCGAGCAAACGCACTGCCAGAGAGATAGGAAGAATGATCCCTGACAACCACAGGCAAGTCTTACCTGACTTCGGCAAAGCTTCCCGTGTACACTTCCACAGGCGTTGCAACAAATGATTCATGATCAGTGCTTAAACAAACGATCCATGGTACGACGATCGTCTTTCTCTTTGAGTGACTCGCGTTTGTCGTACTGTTTTTTTCCTTTTGCAAGAGCTATTACTACTTTGGCAAGTCCTTTTTCATTGATAAACATACGCACGGGTACGATCGTGAATCCTGTCTCTTTGGTCGAACGCTCCAGCTTCTTCAGTTCTTTCCTGCTGAGCAGCAGTTTACGCTCCCGACGGGCCGTATGATTGTTGTAAGAACCGTAGAAGTACTCGGCAATATGCATATTCTTCACCCACAGCTCTCCTTTCACAAAAAAGCAGTATGTATCTACCAGACTGGCTTTGCCCAGACGGATAGATTTGATCTCCGTGCCGGTGAGCACGATACCCGCTGTATAGGTATCGACCAACTCGTAGTCGAAAGTAGCACGTTTATTTTTTATATTAACAGGAGGCTGTTTCATCTTATTTATTTTTTAAGTCAGCAAAGCGTTCAGCTGGTTAAATACCAGATGAATAAATGCGGGACAGATAACCAATAACAGAGATGCTGGTATGGTAAATCTCAACCGATCGGGCTCGGATACCCCCATAATGACCGGAGCACCCACCCATACTACATAGATAATATAGAAATGGAGCAACCATCCGATAATAGCAAATTCCGGCAAAAGCCCCATCACCAGATGCAGCAAAAAGGTAACTACCATGGCATATCCGGCAAACTGCCGGGCCAACGGCAGATCATTGGGCATCCCGAGCATCGTCACACACAACTGATTGATGGCAAATGCTGCAAGGAAATATCCGCCAAAGAGTGCTACTGCAATCGCTGCACACTGTGCCATAGCAAATTGAAAACTTTGTGGGCCTCCCCAGCCATTGGACCAGATGGAACCAATGAAGACGGAAAGAGCACACAAACCAATCATAGGATAGACAAAAGCGGTAACCACTTTTTGTTTATCCTCTTCCAAACGAATTTCCTCCCAGGCTTTCGCCGGAGAGGAAATCAGTAAAAATGCTATTTTAAATATTTCTTTGTAATCCAATCACTTTGTTTTAAATTCATAGGTAGCTTCATAGACCTTCTCTGTAGCATTCTCAAGCTTCTCAGAAGAAGAATTCTCTTCAGTAACAATCTTTATCTTCACAGAAGAATTGTTTGTTTTTCTCTTATAATCCTGAAACACTCTAGATAAATCAAAGGATTTCCAGTAATATACAGGATAACTACCAGCCAGATTCAGTGTAGCATTGTAGTTTGCATAGGTATCCTCATTATCTCTATGACGCAGATAAAGAGTGATTCCGTCAGAGTCAGCAGTAGTTTCCTCCTCATAATACACCATAGTAAAGCTATGATTATCTATCTTATAGGCATAATAGTTAATACCACAAATTAAATATTTGTCATTTATGATATGGATCTTTTCGTTTTGACTCATTGCCGTCTGAAGTCCGATAATAGCAGCTGTAGCCACAGAATCGTTAGATGCTCCCTCCTCTTCCGGGAGTTCCACCGTTGTATCCAGAGAGGCTGCATATTGTAGATCAATATTCATCGTGGTTTTAGTTCCACTGGTAGGAGTTTCTTCTTCTATTTCATAATAAAGTATATAAGCAACCTTGGAAGAAGAAGTATTGAATTTGTAAGTGGTTTCTACGGCAGCCAGAGAAGAAGAGGTGGGATAATAAATAAAACCACTTGCGTTTCTGAAGGATGTACCATAACCGGTGAATACCTCTACAATATCTGTTCCCGGATACGGGCCATTATCACTCGAATTCACACAAGAGGTTAACGAAATACCCATTATCATTGTAAGGGCTACTATCCAAATTTTCATCTGTTTCATAATATAATCTTTTGAGTTTGCAAATATATAAAATCTAAATCACAAATAGTAAATGATCGACGACCTAAAATACTGCATAGGTTTCTTAAATTTTATTTGCGAAACTCTATTTTATACAATTTTTGCAAAAACATCCAAATGATTATCTACATATTCTGCCAACATCGCTGTGATAGATTCTTCTTCCTCCAGATATTCTTCTTCTAAATAATCAAAGGCTTCATATTGCTCATACATCGCCATAAAGTCGTCATCTGTCCGATCCCGTTCCAAATCCTCACGATGATCATCATATATCTTTTTAGCTTTATAAATGAGTTTGGAAAATCCGGTAGCTCCCCATAGACGCATCACCTTCGCAAAAGGATTATCAAAGATATAGCCTCCGTAACCATTTTGTATCAATTGACAGAAGCCACCTTCCAGGATCTCATCCCGGAAAATCCGGTATGCCAGCAAGCTATGTTGCTCCCCGGTGAGCAAAGACATGGTCTCCGCGGTGAGTTCGTCACCAATCGCTTTCTTATAAGCATCTGTAAACACATTCAGGAATTCATCCATTCCTTTTTCTGCTG
>DALZBD010000485.1:0-3288 GCA_031977515.1 Bacteroides sp.
GCGGAAAAGATGCCCCTACGTATGACAAGGATAAAATGACCACTTTCGAACGCTATTTTGTGGGAGATAAAGAGCTCTGCAAAGAAGAGAAAGGAGCCTATTATACGTTGCGCAACCAGGAGGAGGTGTGCAACCGCATCCTGAAAGAGTTCGGAGTGGAAAGCGGAGAGGGGCATATCATCAACGGCCATGTACCTGTACGCACGCTGAAAGGAGAAGCACCTATGCGTGCCAACGGAAAACTGTTTGTGATCGACGGAGGTTTTTCAAAAGCCTATCAGCCGGAAACGGGTATTGCCGGGTATACCTTAGTCTACCATTCACACGGACTGGAGCTGGTGCAACACGAACCTTTTGAATCGGCGCAGAAGGCTATTGAAGAAGGACAGGATATCAAATCCACCAATTTTGTCTTAGAGTTTACTTCGCAGCGCCGCCTGGTCAGAGATACGGACAAAGGAAAAACGCTGCGTACCTATATCGAAAATCTGCGTATGTTGCTGGAGGCCTATCGGATGGGACTGGTACAGGAAAAGGAAAAATAGACGGTAGTCCGTTCCTTCCATTCAGCACGAGTCGTACTCAGATTTTTTGTGTTTTTTACCTTCACACCTTCACGGGTGTGATAAGTTGCTGACTATGTGGCAGCTATGGTGAAGATACCTCTATATGTAATGTCTTCACCTGCCTTCACGCCTTCACAATATTTTTTTATCATTTTATTGTAAAGTACATATTATCAGTATGTTAATGTGTGGTTTGAGGTGTAAACAGAGAATGCACCCCTCCCTATTTCTTTATTCCCTGAGAAAAGTCCTGTTTCATGTACTCACAAAAGACATTTATGCGGAGTAGCTCCCTGAATATCCGGTGAAAAACAGAAAGGTTCTTGTTTGCACCCATGCAAATGAATCCCTTGCACCCATGCAATTAAAACAGGATAAGTTGTCTTTAGGTGGACTGATGAGGATAGCTGGTATGTACTCCTGCGGGTATGAAAACAGATGAGACCATTTGCTTCTGTCCCTCATCCATAGGCTCACACTCCCTGATCCAATGGATGAGTGGTGCTGGTCCATAGGCTCACACTTCCTGATCCAATGGATGAGTAGTGCTGGTCCATAGGCTCACACTTCCTGATCCATAGGGCCAGCATCTCTCCCCTTATGAGTCAGGATAGAAAAGTATGTGTCGGGATTAGACGTACGTTCCCTTCCCGTTGCAGTCTGCTTTTGGTTCATTTGCAGCCTGCTTTCCCTCCGTTTGCCACAGGCAAATGGATCGGATGAAACAGGCAAACGGGTGAAATGAAACAAGCAAACCTTGTATATGCCTGTGGCATACGACTGCTTGTTTGGGGAAGATCGTGTAAAGCAATAAGTTATTCTATAGAATAAAGAGATAGATAAAGAGAAAAGTCACTTGTATCTTCTTATTTTGAATTTATATAGTTCATAATTAATGTGTTATATTTTTTAAAAAAAGGATTCTGTGAAGGCGTGAAGGCAGGTGAAAGCACCGATAAACGAAGTGAATTCACCGTAACTAAGAAGTTATCAGATGTTTACCTTGTTTGTGAAGGCGTGAAGGTAAAAAACGCAAAAAATCTAAGTAATGACTTGTTTGGAATGGGGTGGTTTTTCATCCATTTCTTTGTAGAGACGCATACTTGCGTCTCAAATGCCGGCTGTATATTTCTGTATGTTTCCCGATGATTGAAAAAGACGCAAATATGCGTCTCTACAAAGAATTATCCCGTTTTTGAAAAGAGTCAAAAACGGGATAATTTCTTTTGTTGATCTTCGCACGTTTATTCGAAAACCATGATGGGACAGGGGTCTCTTTAGAACAGGACAATACCTCCTTCAAAGATGGCACCCTTATCGAATGTTTTCGATCTGCTGTAGTAGCGGGTAGTCCCGTAACCACCTGTGGCGAAGATTGCAAATTTCTTTGTGAATTTATATTCCAGGTTGAGGCGGGCTTCCAGACCGTATACCTTACGGGGAATACCCGCGTCTTTATCCTCATTGCTTAGCAGAAGTATATTCTGATAACCAAGGTCTCCGCTGATGTATAGCTTGCGATAGATCGGGAGTTCCAACCCCGCCCGATAAGAGGTATTGAATGTAAACTTATCCAGGTCGCGGTAGCCACCACCCACACCCAGTATGGTGTAGAACAATTCGTTTTTGAAACGGGCAGCTACGTTGCCTTTGGTGTTGTTGCCTCCATACATCATCAGTTGTACTTTGGTATTCGGATTGGCATTGACAAGTCCCAGCTGGAATCCGTCCAGATTTTCTTTGTAATAGTTGAATATACCGATCTGCAGACCTGAACCATGAGTCACATAGTTCATGGGAGCGATCTGTAGCCCCACCATGTTTTCTCCGACAAGGTTACCAATTCCTGATAGCTGTATACCACGCATGGTACCTCCGGTAATATTACCCAGACCAGACATCTGTATACCACTCATGTTGCCACCCACTACATTCAATGCGCCGGAAGTCATGATCCCCGATAGCTGTTCTCCCGTGATACTGGCAAGTCCGGCCATCTGCCAACCTTTGGTGGTAGTTCCGGTCAGGTTGATCAGTCCGCCGGCAGATATACCCCGGCTGGTATCTGCTGCGATATTGGCCAATCCGGCTACCTGGATACCTTTGGATTGTCCTCCTGTCATACTCACCAGACTGGTCACAGAAATACCTCGCATATCCCCTCCATTTATGTTGGCGAAACCGGAAAATTGCAGACCTTGCATGTTCCCGTCTACCCGGTTGTAGAAGCCCGATAGTTCTATCCCTTTTGCATCTCCCATAGTACGGCTGCCTGCCACATTGATGGATACTCCTCTCAGTTGGTTCATCTTAGAGGCGAATCCGATATTCAGATAAGTTTTCTGCAGGGGGGTGTGTGGCTGAGTAGCAACTCCCGGAGCAAGAGAGAGATTGATCCCTCCACTTTTGTTTTGTGCTTGTAAGGCAGGCATAGCCAGCATACAAGTCAACACAACAATACACCCTCTTTTCAAAGGGTGTAGGATGTTTCCGATTAGGTAGTTCATAATAATTTTTAATTTATGAACCTGTTTAAATTTTCAGAAGTACCAACGACCCGCGTTAGCCGAAATTTAAACAGGCTCTGTTTTTCCCGTCTTTCCCAGGCGGTTTTATATTTATCCTTTCGCTTCCTGATAAAGGAAACGTTTGATGCTCTTTTTCGGAGTCTTTTCAAACTCTTCCGGATAGATCTTCATTTTCGCGATCTGGCTGTAGACCG
>DALZBD010000486.1:0-3285 GCA_031977515.1 Bacteroides sp.
AATGTCATTGACCAGGTATTTTACTTTACCTTTGTAGTGGCTACCTAAGATATATCCCAGAGCAACGCCGTCTTGTCCGCCCAAAGGATGATTGGAAACAAACGTGTAAAGTCCGTCCTGCGGAAGGTTGCCTTCACCTTTCACGATCAGTTTCATATCCAGAAACTCTACACATGCTTTCAGAAAGTCCACACCCCTTTCTTCCTGAGAAGATCTCAGAAAGACATTCAGTTCTTCCTGATGAACTATCCTTTTGAGATAGGAGATCAGAAATCTGGGTATACGTTTGTAATGCGCAGGTGCTTTCTCCCGGAGAACTTTATCTATGTCAATTAGAAACAAAGAATCGTCGCTCATTTCTGTCTGTTAAAAATGATTCGGCAAAATTAACGCATCTTTTTAATTAATCGCAATAAATCGGAAGAAAAACGAGGCTTTAAGTAATTATAAGTCTCGTAAAAGTGGTAAGGACCAACAAACTATAGCTTTACACAAAGCATCTATATGCACAGGAAGATGTGTCAAAAGTGTTGTCTGCCATAATCGGTCCTACCTTTCTGTTGATCGATGACGCACATCTGCACGGCTGTGACGTATGCAGGCAGCCGGGAAATGATCGTCCGACAAGCCACTCCGTGGTTGGCCCGATGCACTCTTCCTTACGTGCCACATTGCCGAAAACGGCACAATTGACAGCTTCCGGATCGGAGGTCACAGGCAAAGCAAAGGCTTTTTCCGGAGTAGAGGCCAGTTGTCCCGGATTCCGGAACTGCTGTGTAGGGCGCAACGGTACTTCACCACTGCAGGCACCCTCCCCCCCGAGCATGGAATAGTCGAAAGTAAGTTGTCATTACAGGATAGAAAGTGGCTGACACTATCCGGGATCAGAAAGGTAAAGTAAGCTGAGTGTCACCGAGTAAATTATAAGAGAGCCGATGATAGGGCGAAGTCCCATGTTCTGCTATCGAATTGCGATGCTTCTTCGTGGGATACCCTTTGTTTTTGTTCCAATCATACATCGGATACTCCGCATGGAGTTGCTGCATATAATCGTCGCGCCAGGTCTTTGCCAGAATAGAAGCGGCTGCGATAGAGAGGTATTTTCCATCTCCTTTGATGACGGTAGTGTGAGGCACATCCTGGTATCTATGAAACCGATTGCCATCGATGAGCAGATGTTGAGGTCTGACAGTGAGTTGATCCAATGCCCGGTGCATAGCCAGAAAAGAAGCATTCAGGATGTTGATCTCGTCTATTTCCTCCGGAGAAACCACCCCGACGGCCCACGAAACGGCTTCCTTCTGGATCTCTTCGCGCAGGATATAGCGTTGTTTCTCAGAAATTTGTTTGGAATCATTGAGCATTTCGTTCCGATAATCTGCGGGAAGGATCACAGCCGCGGCATATACGGAACCTGCCAGGCATCCGCGGCCTGCTTCATCGCAGCCAGCCTCGATCAGATCAGGATTCAACCAGGGTAATAGCATGTGTTCTATTTTTATTTATTAGAGGCAAATATAAGGGAATGGATGGGAACAGAAAAGAAAAGAGTAAGAAACATACTTCCCCGTCGGGAACGGCATATTAAAATCATCCCCTTGTTGCTTTCCTGCAACAAGGGGATGATCCACCTGACTGTACATCTTTTATCAGAACAGGCTCCAGACCACGGTAAGTCCTGCCATCACAATGGCTACCATGCTCATCAGCTTGATCAGGATATTCAGACTGGGCCCGGAAGTGTCTTTGAAAGGATCACCTACCGTATCTCCCACCACATTGGCTTTGTGTACTTCACTTCCTTTGCCTCCGAAATTGCCTTCTTCCACATATTTCTTCGCATTGTCCCAGGCACCTCCGGCATTTGCCATGAATATAGCCAGTACAAACCCACTACTCAGTCCACCGATCAGCAGTCCCAGGACTCCGGGTACTCCAAAGACAACACCCGTCAGGATCGGAGCGATGATAGCGATCAGGGAAGGAATCACCATCTCCCGCTGGGCACCTTTGGTGGAGATCTCCACACAACGTTCGTAGTCCGGCTCCGTCTCTCCGGTCAGGATGCCCTTATTCTCCCGGAACTGGCGGCGTACTTCGTCTACCATGTGCCCGGCCGCACGTCCTACCGCGTTCATGGTCAGTCCGCAGAAAAAGAAAGCCATCATAGATCCAATGAATATTCCCGACAGCACAACAGGGTTCATCAGGTTGACCTCGTAGTAGTTCATAAAATCAAAGAAATTGGCCTCTGCCGTAGCAATGATCCGCCCATCAGGCAGGGTCAGTTCCAGGCTTCCGATCCGGTTGAGCCCGATCCGTATCTCTTCTATATAGGAGGCCAAAAGGGCCAGCCCGGTGAGCGCGGCCGATCCGATAGCAAATCCTTTTCCTGTGGCAGCTGTCGTATTGCCCAGAGAGTCCAGAGCATCTGTTCGACGACGCACTTCCTCTCCCAGTCCGCTCATCTCGGCATTTCCACCTGCATTATCGGCAATAGGCCCGTATGCATCGGTAGCCAGAGTGATCCCCAGCGTAGAAAGCATTCCTACGGCAGCAATGCCTATTCCATAGAGTCCCATGCCTACGTTGTTGAAATCAAAACCGGAAGCCAGCATATAGGCTGCCATGATACCTACGACCACCGCGATCACAGGAATGGCAGTAGAGATCATTCCCAGCCCCACACCGGAGATGATCACTGTAGCGGGTCCGGTCTTTCCGCTTTCACTCAATCTTTGTGTCGGACGATACGACTGGGAAGTATAGTATTCTGTAGAACGACCAATCACAATACCTACCACAAGCCCCACTACTACCGCACAGGATATCAGGATCCAGTTGTCCAGTTGCAACAGCCAAAGGATAAAAAATGTGGCAAACACAATAAGTATAGAGCTCAGGTTGGTGCCAAAAGCCAGCGAACCGAGAAGATCCTTCATGGTAGCATTCTCCTTCGTACGCACGGCAAAAATACCCAGGATAGACAAAAGTATACCCACAGCCGCAATGAGCATGGGTGCGATGACTGCTTTGAGCTGCATCAACGTATCTCCCGTATGAATATAAGCCGCCGCACCCAATGCGGCAGTCGCCAGGATAGAGCCACAATAAGACTCGTACAGATCGGCTCCCATACCGGCCACATCCCCCACGTTGTCACCCACATTGTCGGCAATGGTAGCCGGATTGCGCGGATCATCTTCGGGAATACCGGCTTCTACTTTTCCTACCAGATCGGCACCTACATCCGCTGCTTTGGTATAGATACCACCACCCACACGG
>DALZBD010000487.1:0-3281 GCA_031977515.1 Bacteroides sp.
TTTACTTTGTGATTTTTTAGACAGAAGAACAAAAGAACATATTTTTACTTTGTGTCTGGTTTGTAAGTTATTTATATACTTTTGTCCTTTTGTTCTTCTGTCTTAACATGAGCTTCGTTTATTTGTTGGATACACCCGTGGTCACGGATGTGTTTCAACAGTTTCCGGTAAAAAGGGTGATGACTCAATGTCTCTGTATTGCCCAGCAGTACAAGCTTCATCCGGGCACGGGTAATGGCCACGTTCATCCGGCGGATGTCGGACAGAAAACCGATCTGTCCTTCCGCATTGGAGCGTACCAGACTGATGAAGATCACATCCCGCTCCTGTCCCTGAAAACCATCTACCGTATGGATCGTGATCAGTTTGCGAAACGGACGGAAGAAATTGCTTTTCCGGAACTTTCCGCGCAGGTAGTGTACCTGTGCCCGATAGGGAGAGATCAGTCCGAAGTCGATTTGTTCGTCCAGGATACGGTTTTCCCCGATCCTGCGGATATAGGATTCTACCTCATTGAGGAGCAGGTCTGCTTCGACAGTATTGACACGTCCGAACCGTTCTCCGCTCACCTTCTCTCCGGATTCAAGTGGTGAGGTATCCATCCATACCAGCGGGGTGTCATAATCCAGTATACTGCGGAAGCGTACTTCCGGCGCAGCCTGTAGTTTGCCCTCATAAAAATAGTCAGATGGGAACCTCATGATCTCTTCGTGCATCCGGTATTGGGTCGTGAGCAAAGATACCGTGGTAGGTTTGCGGGCAACTACCTTTTCCAATAAGGTTTTGTCCAGACCCTGGCGCATCGCTTCCACGCATTTGATCGTAGGGGGTAGCTGACAATGGTCGCCTGCGAAAATCACCCTGTCGGCTTTGCGTATAGCTATCCAGCAGGCAGCTTCCAGTGCCTGGGCTGCTTCGTCGATAAATAGTGTGGAGAAATTACGGTTGAACAACAGACGATGATTGCTGGCTGTCAGGGTACAGGCAATCACACGGCTTTGGGCAAACAGTTCTTCATGGATCAGGAACTCTATCTCTGTAGCCCTGTCGCGCAGGTGATGAAGACGGTTGCGGACAGATTCCCGGTTTTTTATACCCGGTTGGCGCAGTTGTTCCTGTACTTCCCGGATAGACTTCCGGATACTCCATAGTTCACTATAGGAAGGATGATTCTCAAAAAGCCGTTCGTAGGTGAAAGAGAGCATTTTGTCATTGACCCGGGAAGGATTGCCTATGCGTAAGACCGGTATACCCCGGTCGGTAAGCTTCTCAGAGATCCAATCTACCGCAGTGTTGCTCTGTGCACAGACCAATATCTGATTTTCGCGGTGCAGGGTTTCGTAAATGGCTTCTACGAGAGTAGTGGTCTTGCCGGTTCCCGGCGGTCCATGCACTACAGAAACATCCCGGGCACAAAGAACGCGGTTTACCGCATTTTCCTGAGAAGGATTGAGCCAGGGGAAGCGTACCGGATAGAGTTCACGCTGTCTGGGAAAGGAATTTCCGAGCAAGATATCCCGTAGTTCGGCCAATCTGTTGTCCTTGGCTTTCTGTACATCACTGAGTGCCTGAAAAAGAGTACGGTAAGTGGTCTCATCGAAATAGAGCTGCACACCCAATGGCTGGACAGAAGACAGCGTATCACGTGCGGCAGTATGGGGGAGGATCACAGCCATGCGATCTTCCTGCACAAAACTGACCTGTGCCGTGAAGTCGAAATATCGGATATCCCCGGTTGCACTCTGGGTAAAAAAACAGACCGGACGGCCAAACTCAAATCCATGTTCCAACTCCCGCTCCTCCCGGCGGGTGACTTGTATGATCAGTTGATTGAGTGAATTATAGTAATTACGCTGGGCAGTGACCGGATACCAGCAAAGCCCCTGACTGATCTTCCGGGCAATACCTATAGTTTCTGTCTGCCTGCGGAATTCTTCTTTCTCATGTTCGTACTCCAGATGAAGGAGTGCCTCTTGTTGTTGCAATTCAGCAAGAGATGTGCGAAGGTGTGGTGGTTTATGCACGCTATGTATAGTCTAAGTTCCCGAGCAAAGATAAGGAATTGTGCGAGCTATTGTGTATATTTGACACGGTAATTTTACCCGGCTCTAAACATATTTACGGGAACCTCCGTTATAAAACAAAGAATATACCTGAAAAGAACTATGAACAGATTATTGGTTTTGAACAACAGAAAGAGGTGGGGAGTACTTCCCTGTTTGTATCTGGCGGTTCTATTGTTGACCGGATGCAGTACAGTAGCAATTACCGGTCGTAAGCAGCTGATGCTGGTATCTGATGCCGAAGTGCTCAGTCTGAGCAATCAGAGTTTTACCGATTACATGAAAACCGCCAAACCCTCGACGAACGCTCAAAATACGGCTATGGTCGAAAGGGTAGGGCGTCGCATAGCAAATGCAGTGGAGACATATCTCAGGGAGCATGGCCGTGCTGCCGATGTGGCACAATTTGCCTGGGAGTTTCATCTGGTACAGGATCAGACACCCAATGCCTTCTGTATGCCTGGTGGAAAAATCGTTGTGAATGAAGGCATACTGCCTTATACGCAGGATGAAAGCGGCTTGGCGATTGTGCTGGGGCATGAGGTGGCACACGCTGTAGCCAAGCACTCTGCCGAACGCATCAGTCAGCAGTTGCTTCTCAGCTATGGTGGTAGTGTGTTGGGAGCGGCGTTGCATACGAAATCTTCTGCCACACAGAATCTTGCCCAGGAAGTATATGGTCTTGGAGCACAATATGGTGTCATGCTGCCTTATTCCCGGGGAAATGAAAGTGAGGCAGACCGTTTGGGGCTGATCTTTGCAGCCATGGCCGGATACGATCCTCATGCAGCTGTTACTTTCTGGCAGCGCATGGCACAGAATTCGCAGAGTGTACCGGAATTTTTAAGTACTCACCCTTCTGACGCAACCCGTATAAGCAATATTCAGAAACTGATTCCGGAAGCCATGAAATATTATAAACCCCGATAAACTCCGGTGATCAGGTTTTTGATCGCTTACCATAAACTAAATTGTTTTTCCGATAAGTAAAGCAGGCCGTACCAGACAAAGGAGCGGTCTGTTTTTGTAAGGAAAATATGGTGTTGCTGTTGTTTTTACGTACATTTGCCCCTGTACTTACAGACACAAATCTATGGATTTACAAGCATTTCATATTTTTCTCATCGCCATGAGCGTACTGGCTGCAGTAGTCTTTGTAGCACTCTATTTCGTAAAAGCCGGTTATGGTATCTTTCGTACCCGCTCGTGGGGTTGGTC
>DALZBD010000488.1:0-3281 GCA_031977515.1 Bacteroides sp.
AGCTCCTGATATGCAGTTTGCCCTGGCAGCCAATCAGCTTCATCATTTCATGCCGGTGCGGGCGGCTACCGACGGACGATACAAGTATATACGCAGTTATATTCCTTACCGGCGGTTTGCCCTGCGCAATTATTACCAATGGGGGATGCCTTCCAACAAAGCCTGGGACAGTTGGGTACTGGGTGGTCACAACACCCGGCCGGAATGGGAGCAGCCTTTCCTGCATCATCCCGCAGAGATGTTGTTTGACCTCGAAGAAGATCCGTTCGAACTGAACGATCTGGCCGGAGATCCTGTATATGCACAGACACTCCACCGGTTTCGGCAGCGCATGGATGAGCATATCCGGCAGACGGTAGATCTGGGATTCTTTCTGCCACCTACCCGTAGCGAAGGCATTCTGTACGACAAAGTGCGTACGGAGAATTATCCCCTCGAAACTCTCTGGGAGGTGGCTGCACAGGCCGGGCAGGTATCGTCTGCCAATCTGCCTCTGCTGCAGGCTGCACTGACCGATCCGCATCCCGATATCCGTTTCTGGGCGTGTGTAGGTATAGCTCAATGGGCACTTACACACAATCCGGTGGAAGCACCGGCAGCATTGCTGGCACTTCTCGACGATCCCAATCCCTACATAGCCAGTGAAGCTGCTTATGCTGCGATCTGCCTGGGTGAGACAGAGAGAGGATTGCAACGATTGCTGAATCCTGTGTGGGAAGAAGATCGTAAAATAGGCTATTCTTTGCTGGAGATCGTTTCCATAGACCCGGAGCGGTGTAAACTGCTGCGCCCACACCTCCCGCAACTGCTTCGCGAAGCGGAAGAGTTGCCCCGGAGAGAGAACGAAGATGCCGGACTGATGGCCCGGGGCATTCTGGTAAATATGGGCGAACTTCCTATGCGTGACCTGCATGGAGCAGAGTCTTACAAGGCTGGCCTGAGGCTCAACCACGGCCGCAGGCCGATGGTGCCGTTGCCACAATAGAAAGTATGTAAGCAGGCAGACAGCAAAAGTATGATAAAGTAACTCATTTCTTATTTTTCTACCTGCCGGAAAATGATATTTGAAACAGGTTATTCACAGGAAAGGCCGCTCCTTATTGTTCCGGAAGCGGCCTTTGTTGTGAATAATGCGGTCTTATGGATCTTATTTAGCTGTCAGATGTGCGGTTTCAAGACCGGCAATGTTGATGTCATATATACTTTGCTGAATACCTTCTGCATATACTTTGTCTTTTTTGTTCCAGGTATCACCTGTGATGGT
The DNA here is from genome assembly GCA_031977515.1 of Bacteroides sp. Classification (GTDB taxonomy): domain Bacteria; phylum Bacteroidota; class Bacteroidia; order Bacteroidales; family Bacteroidaceae; genus Bacteroides. Next base: position 1,265 of record DALZBD010000488.1, read on the forward strand.
GATCTCCGTGTGGGAATAGGTGTAATGTACCCGTTTTTGTGGTACCCATTCCTGGCTTTTGTTGTTCCACGTAAATGTTTCTTTGGTAGCCAGACGGTTCTCATTGTCGTATGTGAAGTCTGATTTCAAATGGTACTGGAGTCCATTATCCATTTTATATACAAAGCGGGATACTACTTTTTCACCGTCCTTTACATCGTTGGTGTAATAAGGGTTACCTGCACTTACCATCATTGTGGATGCTATCATAACTACTGCTACACACATTGCTTTGAAGAATACATTTGCTTTCATGACTATTGTTTTTTATGATTTATACTATTATTGTTTTGATAGGTCAAAGATAGGGCAGGTGGCAGTGGTTTCTGGTTATCGGAGGGTTATGCTTTGGTTAATGTTTGCGGGGTAGGAGGGATAGGGTGTTAACCTTGCAGGAGGAGTCGGATGCAAGATTGGGGTTGTGGGTGGGACAGGAGTGAGTTTGTGGGCGTACAGTAAGTTTGATAAGTGAATCCAACGTTAATGTAACCTTAACCTAATAAGTTGAAAAGGATTGTTTTTTATTGGACAGGAAAGAGCATTACAGGAAAATGTCCAGAGTGGGTTCTATGATTATGTATCGTCTGATTGTAGAGACGCAATACCTTGCGTCTCAAACTTATTGTGAATCTACTGTTTTCTGATATTGTTCATGAGATTAGAACAACATGCACAATCCATATGAGACGCAAGGTATTGCGTCTCTACAGGTGTACAATAAAAGAAATCGACACATTCTATTTTTTTTCTACATCCTCACTTCATTCACTAGCTTTTTGCCTTGTCGGAAGTCTTCGATATTCTGTAGGGTAGTGGTGGCGATATTCTCCAATGCTTCCTCTGTGAAGAAGGCTTGGTGTGAGGTGACGATCACATTATTGAAAGACAACAGGCGGGCCAGTACATCATCATCGATGATCCGGTCCGATTGGTCTTCGAAGAAATATTCGCTCTCTTCTTCGTATACATCCAGTCCGGCATAACCCACTTTCTTGCATTTGAGTCCCTGGATCAGGTCGTAGGTGTGTATCAGTTGTCCGCGTCCTGTATTGATCAGCATCACACCGTCTTTCATCTTGTCAATAGACTCTTTGTTGATCAGGTATTGTGTCTCCTCTGTCAGCGGACAGTGCAGAGAGATGATATCCGATCGGTGATAAATATCATCCAGTGTGGTATAAGTCACCTGATGTTCCTTTGCAAATTCCTGATCCGGATAGATGTCATAAGCCAGTATCTCCATGCCGAAGCCCCGCAGGATCCGAATCAGTATTTTAGCGATCTTTCCCGTACCGATGATACCGGCTGTCTTTCCATGCATATCAAAGCCCAGGAGGCCATTGATCGAGAAATTTCCGTCGCGTGTACGCCAAGTTGCCCGGGGTATCTTCCGGTTGAGCGAAAGCATGAGTGCCACGGTGTGTTCGGCCACTGCGTAAGGCGAGTAGGCAGGTACACGTACTACCGCTATTCCTTCCTGCTGTGCAGCTTCCAGATCCACATTGTTGTATCCCGCGCAACGGAGAGCCAGCAACTTTACACCACATCCGGCAAGGATGTGCAGGGTCTCGGCATCCGCTGTATCGTTGACAAATATACACACTACCTCCGCTCCCTGTGCCAGGATGGCGTTGTTGCGGTTGAGGTGTCCTTTGAAATATTGCAACTCATATCCGAAAGAAGCATTGTTGTGGTTGAAAGATGCCTCGTCATAAGGTTGCGAACCGAAAAATACAACTTTATATCCCATGTCTTTTTAATTAATCAGGTGGGTAAAATGTTTCTGTAAAGATAAGAATCTTTTTTGGGTTTAGAGCCTGTTTACATTTTGCTCGTTTTTTTATTTAGACGCAAATATGCGTCTCTACGCTTGGGTTGTTTGTTTTCTTCCTGATAAGATGTGTATATAGAGACGCATATTTGCGTCTGAAAAGGCAAGAAACAGACAAAAAGAGTGCTGAAGAAAGAACGAAAGAAT
>DALZBD010000489.1:0-3273 GCA_031977515.1 Bacteroides sp.
CTCCGGTAAATTTAAAAATATAAAATCATTCGATGAATTTTGTAGAAGAATTAAGATGGCGCGGTATGTTGCAGGAGATCATGCCTGGTACCGAAGAGTTATTGCAAAAAGAGCAGGTAACAGCTTATCTGGGAATTGATCCGACGGCAGATTCACTGCATATCGGTCACCTCTGTGGGGTGATGATGTTGCGGCATTTGCAGCGTTGCGGTCACAAACCTCTTGCATTGGTGGGAGGAGCGACAGGTATGATCGGTGACCCTTCCGGCAAGTCTGCCGAACGCAACCTGCTGAATGAAGAGACTCTGAGCCACAATCAGGCTTGTATCAAAAAGCAATTGGCAAAATTCCTGGATTTTGAGTCGGATGCTCCGAACCGGGCCGAACTGGTCAACAACTACGACTGGATGAAGGACTTCACTTTCCTGGATTTTGTACGTGATGTAGGTAAGCACATTACCGTCAACTACATGATGGCCAAGGAATCTGTGAAGAAACGTCTCAACGGAGAGGCTCGTGACGGACTTTCCTTCACTGAGTTTACGTATCAGCTTTTGCAGGCTTATGATTATCTTCACCTCTATCAGACCCGCAATTGCAAGTTACAGATGGGGGGATCGGACCAGTGGGGAAATATCACTACCGGTGCCGAACTGATCCGTCGTACCATCGGGAAAGAAAGCTATGCACTGGTATGTCCGCTGATCACCAAAGCAGACGGCGGTAAGTTTGGTAAGACCGAAACGGGTAATGTGTGGCTGGATGCAAGATATACTTCTCCTTATAAATTCTATCAATTCTGGCTCAATGTAAGCGATGCCGATGCCCAGCGCTATATCAAAATATTTACCTCCCTGCCCAAAGAGGAGATCGATTCTCTGATTGCCGAGCAGCAGGAGGCACCTCATCTGCGTGCATTGCAGAAACGCCTGGCACGTGAAGTGACTGTGATGGTACATTCCGAAGCAGACTACAACGCTGCGGTGGAAGCCTCCACGATCCTGTTCGGAGGAGCTACTTCCGACGCATTGAAGCGTCTCGACGAAGATACGCTGCTGGCTGTATTTGAAGGAGTACCTCAGTTTGAAGTATCGCGCGATCTGATCAGTGGAGGAGTGAAAGCGGTAGATCTTTTTACAGAACATGCGGCTGTCTTTCCTTCCAAAGGAGAAATGAGAAAACTGGTACAGGGAGGCGGAGTATCTCTCAACAAAGAGAAACTGGCTGCACCCGATCAGGATATAACTGCTGCAGACCTGTTGAACGACAAATACCTGCTCGTACAGCGTGGTAAGAAGAACTACTATCTGTTGATCGCAAAATAAAAAGTAGTCCAAAAACTTGCACAGCTTACAGCTTTGTGCTATCTTTGCATCGCTTTTGAAAGAAAGTCCGTGTTTGTCCTATGGTGTAATGGTAGCACAACAGTTTTTGGTTCTGTTTGTCTAAGTTCGAATCTTGGTAGGACAACATATAAGAATCCCGATCAGTCTTTGAAAGACAGGTCGGGATTTTTTATATTCACTTGTAGAGACGCAATACCTTGCGTCTCATGGAACCACCTCTTTCAGTTGAACAACACATCTCATTTAATTCCACGATCCCTCCGATGATAAAAACATTACATTTGAGACGCAAATATGCGTCTCTACAACGTTGTCGGGCCGTACTGTACAAATCTTACAGTATTTGGGACAAAATTATTGGTTATTTGAAACAAAAATACCACACAATTGCGGTTTTCTTTTATTATTTTTGCATCGTGTACGTAAACGAACAATGATTCTTTAAATATAATAAGCTTATGAAAACAAATTATGAGATTCGGTATGCCGCACATCCTGAGGATGCCAAAAGCTACGATACCAAACGTATCCGTAGAGATTTCCTGATCGAGAAGGTTTTTTCTGCCAATGAAGTGAATATGGTATACTCTATGTACGACCGTATGGTAGTAGGTGGAGCCATGCCGGTAGGCGAAGTACTTTCTCTGGAAGCTATTGATCCGTTGAAAGCTCCTTATTTCCTTACCCGTCGTGAAATGGGTATGTTCAATGTAGGAGGCCCGGGTATCGTGAAAGCAGGAGATGCTGTGTTTGAACTGGATTACAAAGAAGCATTGTATCTGGGATCAGGCGACCGTGAAGTTACTTTCGAAAGCAAAGACGCTTCCAACCCCGCCAAATTCTATTTCAATTCTCTGACTGCTCACCGCAACTATCCCGATAAGAAGGTGACCAAAGCCGATGCTATCGTGGCGGAAATGGGTTCATTAGAAGGATCCAACCACCGTAATATCAACAAAATGCTGGTGAACCAGGTACTTCCTACCTGTCAGATCCAGATGGGTATGACCGAACTGGCTCCCGGTAGCGTATGGAACACCATGCCTGCTCACGTACATTCACGTCGTATGGAAGCTTATTTCTATTTTGAGGTTCCGGAAGATCAGGCAGTATGTCACTTTATGGGTGAGGTGGACGAAACCCGTCACGTATGGATGAAGGGCGATCAGGCGGTGCTTTCTCCCGAATGGTCTATCCACTCGGCCGCTGCCACACACAACTATACCTTTATCTGGGGTATGGGGGGAGAGAACCTCGACTATGGCGATCAGGACTTCTCATTGATCACAGACCTGCAATAAGGATCTGTGGATCGGCAGGTCTTCTTTCCGAAGGTCTGCAAATAAACAGGAATTCAAATCAAAAGTATAAACAAGGTACGGAAGGGGCAGGCTATGTATCACACCTGCCTTTTACCGCCACAATCTTAAAACAGTATTATGGCAAATTTCTCTTTGGAAGGTAAAATCGCCCTGGTGACAGGTGCTTCTTACGGTATCGGGTTTGCTATGGCTCAGGGTTTCGCTGAGGCCGGAGCTACCATTGTATTCAACGACATCAACCAGGAACTGATCGACAAAGGACTGGCTGCTTACGCTGAAAAAGGAATCAAAGCATACGGTTATGTATGCAATGTGACCGATGAAGATCAGGTAAATGCCATGGTGGCTCAGATCGAAAAAGAGGTGGGTGTGATCGACATTCTGGTAAACAATGCCGGTATCATCAAACGTATCCCCATGATCGAGATGAGTGCTGCGGAATTCCGTCAGGTAATTGATATCGACCTCAACGGGCCGTTTATCGTATCGAAAGCGGTACTTCCTTCCATGATCAAAAAAGGACACGGTAAGATCATCAACATCTGCTCAATGATGAGTGAACTGGGGCGTGAGACAGTTTCCGCATATGCTGCCGCCAAAGGTGG
>DALZBD010000490.1:0-3262 GCA_031977515.1 Bacteroides sp.
TGCCCAAAGGGCTTTGGGCGAAATCAATTGCTTACAACCTGTAACTAAATCAAAGAACATTAGGACTTATGATACATTCTCTCCATCATAACATATTACCTTCAAAACGATCTCTCCATATAGAGAAGATTGGTCAGGTAGAAAATGATTCGTAAGCGTAGAGACGCATATCTGCGTCTCCCCCCATAATTTCCCGCGACTCCATAAAGATACGAACAATATATAAATGGGCTTCTGGTTTTAAATGCTTTTTTTACAATATCCCCTGCCCTACTGACTGCTCCAGTAAGTTTTTCAACTCCCAGGGGGGCACTTGTTGTGTCTTATCAGACAGTGCTTCTTCCGGACAACAATGCGATTCGATAAACAATCCGTCGTATCTAAGTGTCATGGCTTTCCGGATGATCTCTGCCAGTAATTCCTTCTTTCCGCTTATATGACTGGGATCGCAGTATAAGGGTAGTGTGGGAAAATATGTTTTTAATTGTGCCGCCAAATCCCACAAGGGTTCATTTCTGAATTTCGAGGAATTGTTGGTACAAAACCCACGGTGAATGACTGACAGGTTGCTGACATCCGCATTCAGAAGCCTTTCCACCGCTCCCATCCACAGTTCGAAGTCCGGACAAACGGGATTTTTGACCAACACCGGAATATCTACCCCGGAGAGTGCCCCGGCAAGCTCCTGCATCTGAAAGGGATTGACCGTAGTACGTGCTCCTATCCACACCGCATCTATCCCGGCCTTCAATGCCTGTTCGACATGGGATGTGGTTGCAACTTCCGTTGCAACCTTCATTCCATATCGTGTCTGTATTTCCTGCATCCATACCAGGCCCTGAGCACCTACCCCTTCAAAATTATTCGCACGCGAACGTGGTTTCCACAGACCGGCACGGAACACAGGGATGCCTATGGCTTTGAGCCCTGCCGCTGTCTGGAGCATCTGCTCTCTGTTTTCAGCGCTGCACGGACCGGCTATGAGTAGCAGCTTCTCTATTTCTTCCTTTGTCTTATTCATCAACGATGTTCCTTAGTCTTCTATGATGATACGGAATCCTACGTTATGAACCTTTTGCCACGGCAAATAAGACCGGCGATAATAGGATGTGGAGGTCTTGGGATGGTCTATCCATGAACCGCCACGCACCACTTTCTCCCTGCCCGTGCCCTGGGCCTTTTCGTTGTAAGGATAGGGCAGATAGTCGGAGCGTGTCCATTCGGCTATGTTGCCTTGCATATCATACAGTCCCCACGGATTGGCTTCATATCCTCCCCCTTTGACCATGAGCATATTGCCATCGTCCACTCCATTCTCTTTGGGCTGATAGGTATAGTATTTGTACCAGGCATCCCTTTCGTTCATGGGTTGCGGGTCGACTCCTCTTACAGCTAGCTTATTGAGCTGTTTATCGGCCAGATTTTCAAATGAGGAGAAATCTGTGTTCAGAGAACCATACCAGAAATCCGAATCAGATCCCGCACGGCAGGCCCACTCCCACTGCACTTCGGTAGGCAGGTTTATCTTTAACCCGGTATTTTTACTCAATTCTCTACAAAAAGCCATGGCTTCTTCCCAGCTTACCCGGATCGCAGGTTGCTCGGGATTGTTGGCGGGATATCCTTCGTGCACATGGTCTTTCCACAATTGATTGATGAAACGGCTGTTGTGATCCGGGAAAATTGTGCGGAACTGCTCATTGCTGACTTCCATTTGTCCCATCCAGAAGGCATTTTTCACCTGTTGTTTGTGTGCCGGAGAATAGTCTGAGTAAGGATGATTGGAACCCATTACAAAAGAGCCGGCAGGTATACGTACAAATTTCATGACTATGCCCGGAGCCAGCTCTATTTCCCTGGAGCTTTGCTGTTCCTGCTCCACCATAGCCCGCGCGGTGGCTTTATCCATGGGCCAGCCTTTTACTTTCCACTCCTTTGTTTTATGTTCTTTCTTTACGGGTTTCACCGGGACGATCTCCGGTTGTGCCGCCAGGTAATCCGCATAGGCTTTTATCTCTGCCTGCCAATCGACCGGAGCATTTGCATATTTATCCGCAAGTTCGATGCGGCGGGAGATCTGCTCCACCCCTTTGAATTCATTGGCGTTGAACTTTCCATGGTAAGGAGCATTGAAGTCGATCCAGTTGTAGAGTGTCTTCCACTCTGTATCTGTCAGCTCTACCCCGTGGTGTCCGGTTTTAAGGATCTTGACCAACTGGCTGGCTGAGGCATGATATTCATAAGGGTTCAATACTTCTATCTCGGCTTCCGGCCCCTGGCGGTGTACATAGGGATGCAGGTTGAGATAGCTTTCGCCAAACTTCGTAAATTTATCGATCCGTCCTCCTGTAAAGTCTGCCAGGCTATTCGAACCATTGTGGCAGCTTATACAGGCCCGATCCAGGATCGGCTGTATCTCCAGGTCGAAAGTGAACGGACGCTGTCCTCCTTCAGGTTTTGCGATGGTACGCGGAGCAATGGTGGAGGCGATCACACGTTTGGGTATGGGGATCTGGTTTTGATCTTCGTGACAACCTATGCAGGATACCGTTTCGCCCGGCATACCTGTGAGCCAGCTTCTCATCCATTGTACAGCCCGTCCATCTTCGTCGAGTGGCTGAAGTGAGATCGGGGTATTGGCAGGGATCGTGAAAATAGCCGATCCATCCTCTTCTACGGGTACGATACCTAACAGACGCTTGATGTCCCAGCCACTTTGCACACCTTGTGCCCAATGATCGGACGGAGTCTTGTTGTACGCATATTCGTAGGAAAGCACACGGAACGCTTTTACTACCCCACGGGGAACTCCTTTGAGCCCTTCGCCTTCATAAATATCCTGTATAAACACGGTGGCCTCTTTGCTGTCGGGCTTTACTCTATCCGGAATGACGGGAGGTACGGGTCTCTTCTTTACGGGTATAGGATGAATGAGTCCTTCGCCTTCGAATTCGGCTATCAGAGTCAGGTTGTCAAAAACATCTACCAGATAGATTCCCCAGAGCCCCTGCGGATTGAGTTTTGCCGCGGTCAGGAAGTACTTGTCGGTAAGTGGATAAGGCTTAATAAATTGTGGCCATACATCATCTACCAATCTGTCTTTTACAAGAGGAATGACTTTGCGGTCGCGAAAAGGTAACTCCTGCACGATCCCTTCTACTGATTTTCGCGATTTGGAAGGATCGAATATCGCCAACCTTCCCGAACGGGTGACTCCATGGTGTCCCGAAATGATACCCACAAAGCTGGAGGCGTGCCCGGG
>DALZBD010000491.1:0-3257 GCA_031977515.1 Bacteroides sp.
GGGGCAGATAGGCTAAGCCATAGGCTCAGACACTTTCTCCCATAGGGAAACACTCCGTTTGCCGGTAGCAAACGGAGTGTTTCCTACCGGCAAACGGAACATTTGCGGCCCGCAAACCGGAAAAAGCGGCCTGCAAACAACCCACTTCTCTCCTTTGCAACGGGAATACCACGCTGGTTGCCCGGAAATAAAAAACAGGTGTGTAAGCAAAATCCTGCAATCCATAGCAAATTGTTTCAAAAACATCTCATCAGATAGAAAATAGACCATACACAGATTGTGCTCCAAAGGCATAAAATTGTCAGACGGAAATTCTTTCATTTGTGCTATATCAGAGATATCGCAGCATGGAAGGTAAAAAGATACCGGCCACCTACTAAACAGCCTCTAACTTTACTTAATGAATTATTTATGAAAAAATAAAACCACCTCTACGCAATATTTTCTACCTTTGCACCTGTTATTTACACCCGGAAAAGAATGAGCCCATTGAATTTTACAAAAAAACTGACGCAGACAGTCGATCAGCTTTCGGAAAGCGAATCCTACGAAGGATTGTTTCACCAACACAGGGATGGTGAGCCCATGCCTTCTGCCAAAGTACTTCAGAAAATTATAGAAGTTTGCCGGTCTGTTCTTTTCCCCGGCTATTACGGCAATTCTACTGTCAACAGCCGCACACTCAAATACCACATCGGAGTCAATGTAGAGAAACTATTTGATCTGCTCACGCAGCAGATCCTGGCCGGTCTGTGCTTTGTGAGCAAAGAAGACTGCGAAGAATCTACCGAAGCCCGGCGGGACAAAGCGGCCTCACTGGCCGCCGCATTCATCGAGCAGCTTCCGCAGATGCGCTGCATACTGGCTACGGATGTAGAGGCAGCTTACAACGGCGATCCTGCTGCGGAAAGTATCAGCGAAATCATTTTCTGCTATCCGGCTATACGGGCCATCAGCAATTACCGCATCGCCCATGCATTGCTGAAACTGGGTGTCCCCATGATACCACGCATCATCTCCGAAATGGCACACAGCGAAACCGGAATAGATATTCACCCTGCGGCACAGATCGGCAGTTATTTTACCATCGATCACGGCACAGGTGTAGTGATCGGCGCCACAAGCATCATTGGCAATCATGTCAAACTCTACCAGGGAGTGACACTGGGAGCCAAAAGCTTTCCGCTGGATGAAGACGGCAATCCTATCAAAGGGATCGCCCGCCATCCGATCCTCGAAGACAATGTCATTATCTATTCCAATGCTACCATCCTGGGGCGCATTACCGTAGGAAAAGATGCCACTGTCGGAGGTAATATCTGGGTAACGGAAGATGTAGCACCCGGAACACGCATTGTACAACCTAAAAAGAAAACCGTACTTCCCAACATCGGTTTCGACGGATACGGTATATAAAAGAACCGGAACAGCTGACAGACAGACAAATCCCTGTCACACCGCGGACAAAAGCATAGATACATATATATTATTACATGAGCGAACAATTTGAAATGATCGCCAAGACCTTTCAGGGACTGGAAGAAGTATTGGCAGAGGAGCTGACCGCACTGGGTGCGAATGACATACAAATAGGCAGACGTATGGTCTCTTTCAGCGGAGACAAAGAGATGATGTACAAGACCAATTTCTGCCTGCGTACGGCCATCCGTATTCTGAAACCGATCAAACACTTTACTGCCAAGGATGCGGATGAGGTGTACGAACAGATCAAAGCCCTCTCGTGGGAAGAGATCCTGGATCCGGACAAGTCGTTTGCCGTGGATGCAGTGGTGTTCAGTGAGGAATTCCGCCATTCCAAATTTGTCTCTTACAAGGTAAAAGACGCTATCGTAGATTACTTCCGCGAAAAGACCGGCCAACGTCCGTCGGTGCGCATCAACAATCCGGATGTATTGCTCAACATACACATTGCACAGACCAGATGTACACTCTCTCTGGACTCTTCCGGCGAATCGCTGCACCGTCGGGGCTATCGCCAGGAGGCCGTGGAGGCTCCTCTCAATGAAGTGCTGGCAGCAGGTATGATCCTGATGACCGGATGGAAAGGAGAATGTGACCTGATCGATCCGATGTGCGGATCGGGTACCATACCTATCGAAGCGGCCCTGATAGCCCGCAACATTGCACCGGGAGTCTTCCGCAAGGAATTCGCTTTCGAAAAGTGGAACGACTTCAACCAGGATATCTTCGACTCGATCTATAACGACGAGAGCCAGGAAAGAGAATTCACACATAAGATATATGGCTACGACAACAATCCCAGAGCCAATGAGATAGCTACTCACAATATAAAGGCTGCCGGAGTGTCCAAAGATGTCATCTTGAAGGTACAACCCATCCAGCAGTTTGAAAAGCCTGTTGAGAAGGCCATTATGGTGACCAATCCTCCTTACGGAGAACGTATCTCGAGCCGGGATCTGCTGGGTCTTTACCAGACGATCGGAGAGCGTCTGAAACATGCATTTACAGGGAATGTAGCATGGATATTGAGCTACCGCGACGAATGTTTCGAACAGATCGGACTGAAACCCACAGAGAAAATCCCCCTTTTCAACGGTTCATTGGAATGTCAGTTCCGCAAATATGAGATCTTTGACGGGAAATACAAGGAGTTCAGGGCACAGGATGCAGGCAGTACGTTCCGCAAAACAGAGGGCAGAAGAACAGAGGGCAGAAAACCGGAAGGACGGAAATTTGAAGACAGGAAGTTCGAAGGAAAGAGACCGGACGGCGAACGCAGACCAGACAGCAAACGGCCGCCTTTCTGCAAATCCGATGATACCCACAAACCTGACAGGCCTCGCAAAGAACAAAACGATTGAGGAGTTTGCACAAACCGTGATCCTAACAAAAAGATGACATGAAAAAACTCGGAATACTCGCATACATTCTGTTATCCCTGTATACAACCCCGGGAATTATGGCACAGGAATTGAAAGAACTTACACTGGAAGATGTGATCCCGGGTGGGAGCAGTTACCGTTTCGCAGAGAATCTGTACAACCTGCACTGGTGGGGAGATGTGTGTATTCATTCGGAATACGATGCCATCTGCCGGATCGATCCGAAAACCGGGAAGCAGTCTCCTTTCTTTTCTCCGGAAGAAGAAAATATTCCCGATGAAAAGGCCAGAGAGATGGGCATTACACTGTCAGGCGGTTGGAGCAGGGTGCAATTTCCCAGGCACGATCGTCCTTACATGTTACTGACCGGACGAAAAGAGACTGATAAAGTAT
>DALZBD010000492.1:0-3250 GCA_031977515.1 Bacteroides sp.
GACGAAATTTGCCGGTGAAAAGGCCTCTTCCACACAGCTGCCATTGATACGGATCGTGAATGCATTTTTCCCTTCATGGGTCTGTGTGGCACCTCCTAACTGATAAGGCAGTTGATCTCCTTTCCGGAAAATATCAGCGAAGAGTAGCTCTACTTCGTACAGTCCTGCGGGAAGATCGAATCGATATCCCCCAGGATTAATTCTCAGCGTCTGATAAAGCGGATTGTCCGGTGTACCTTGTATCTCGGTCTGGGTATTTCTCTTTTCAGAAGGAGTATCCGTGAGGTATCCCCATCCTCCTGGCGTATAGGGCCGATCCGGAAGCCACGTGAACCCACTCTCTTCTCCTGTAAAGAAACAGTGGCTTCCTACGTTGATGGCCAGTTCCACATTCCGGATATTATCGGCTGTGAGGCGATCTGGTACGGGAGTGAATCGTATCGTCATGCCATCTTCCACGGTTTCTCCTGATTCGGAGTGAGCCAGTGTACGCAGGAAATTGTCTCCTGCAAGGAAAGGCACCTCGAAGACCACCGTATGATTTACCGCCTTTTTCCTGCCGATGGAAACGCCATTTACAAACAGTTCTGCTTCCGGCAGGTTGGTGTATATCTTCACGGGCTGCATCACAGGTTGTGTACCCTGTTGTACGCCGGCACGCCTGTCCCAGTCCCGTGAAGCAATCCGCACGACCGGAACATCTTTCCGGAACATAGCTTGGAAGTAATAGAATACATCTTTGGGCGTACGGTCTGCATACACCAGTCCTTTGCTGTTGATGCGTGGCATCGATTCGTCGCGCAGGGCAGAGGAGAAGTCGATAAAATTCCAGTGTGTTCCTCCTGCGATATACGACTCCCGTGCGATCACCGGCAGGTAATGCTCGAGGTAAAGTTGCTGGTATTCCATGCTGAAGTCAAAGCGTTGAGGCTCCAGGGTGTGGAGCCTGCGGTCTGAATTCGCACCGTATTCGCTCACGATCATCGGGCGATCTGGATAGCGTTGGTGTTGCTCTGCCAGGAAACGATCGAACCCACTGAACTCTCCTCCGTACCATCCCTGATAGAGATTCCAGCCTACTACATCATTGATATCGCCCAGTCCGGTTTCGTTGTACGAATTGCTCCCGTGAAAAGCCACCGAACTCACCCGGTAGGGATCTTCCTCTTTGAGCACCTGTTCCAGTCGACGGGTCAGTGCCAGAGTACGCTCCAATACCGGTTTCAGTTCTTCTTCTGTTTTGTAGCGGCGTTGGGTCACCAGCAGGATCTCGTTCATATACCCCCAGGTAATGACTGCAGGGTGGTTGTAGTGTTGGCGGATCATTTCGCGCAGGTTCTGCTCGCAGGCCTCTGCATACCCTTCGGTGTCCGGTACAATGTCTATGACCGGGATCTCTTCCCAGGCCAGTATTCCCAGTTTGTCGCACTGTTCCAGTATAGCCGGGTCTTGCGGATAGTGGGAGATACGTATGAAGTTGACTCCCATTTCCTTCATCAGGAGCATATCCCGGCGGTGCATCTCATCCGTGAGTGCTACGCCTATAGGCTTCTGGTCCTGATGCCGGCAGACACCATTCAGCTTGTAAGGAATGCCATTGAGAGAGAATCCTTCCTTTCCATCGAATGCATACCAGCGAAAGCCGGTATAGTGTGTCAGGCGATCGAGCACCTGCCCGGTTTGTGTGTCTTTGATCCGGCTCTCTACCTGATAGAGGTGTGGAGATTCGGGACTCCAGAGCAGGGGAGAGGTTACTGTGGGAAAAGAGTTCTCGTATAGAAACACCTCTTCCGGTTTCAGCGAGATCTTCTTTCGCAGGATATGCACGGTCTCTCCGGATGGGCCGATGAGACGATGTTCCAGCTCCAACTGCTTTCTGATCTTCTCTGCATTCCTGATCTCGGAACGTACGGAGAGTGTTGCCTTTTCTGCTGTGACCGAGGGGGAGTGGAGGAAGATACCGTCGCTCCCCATATTGAGCAGGTTGAAGTGTTGCTGTGGAACGGCGATCAGCCAGATGTCCCGATAGATGCCTCCGAAGAAGGTAAAGTCTCCTGAGATAGGAGGTATATCCTGGCGGGAGTTATCTACACAAACGGCGATCGTATTGGGTAGGTCCGGAGTGCAGTACGGAGTGATATCCACTGTGAATCCTGTGTATCCTCCTCTGTGTTCACCGGCAAGTTGTCCGTTTACATACACTGTCGCGGCTTTACTGGCCGCTTCGAACTTCAGAAAAAGTTGTTTTCCCCGGTGTGTGGCAGGTAAGGTAAACTGCTTCCTGTACCATGCTTTGCCCTGGTAATAGGCTTTTTCCGTATATGCATCTGTGTTCCATGTATGCGGAATGGATACCTGTTCCCATCCGCTGTCATTGTAAGAACTGTGCATGGCTTGCGGTTGGTCACTTCGCAGAAACTTCCATCCGTCGTTGAAGGTGGATACCTCCCGTTGGGCATGCAGTCCGGTAAAAGGCAGTCCCAATAGCAGGATCAGGGTCAGTAATTTACATTTCATTCGTGTAGCATTTTTTTTCATGGTCGATCTGTAGAATTAAAATCAAAAGTACGAAATCCTGTGAAGAGTCGACAGGACTCCGTACTTTTCTGCTTAAAAAAACCGATACCTGATATAATCTTTTTTCATTCTCTTCATTTCACCCCTTCGTTGGCTTTCGTAGGCCATCCCGGATTCTGATAGATCGGAGAGGTAGAGATCGTTTCACCGTCCGAAGCTGTGATCAGGAAGTGCTTTACTGCAATAGGATACAGGTAATGAGCCTGATCAAAGTAGAGTCCATTGTAGAAATTATTTCCGGTTGATGCCTGATAAGGACGTACATACATACTTAGTGATGGAGACGATACAGTGTTTTCACTATTACCCACATCGTATATGAGCTTCGTCGGGTCATACAGATCTTTCATCGGTCCCCAGAGTTTGCATCCTTCGATCTGGAATCCGTTGAGCTGATCCATCGCTCTCCAACGGAGCAGGTCGTCGTAGCGGTATCCTTCTCCGATGAATTCGCAACGGCGTTCGCGACGGATGTTGTACAACGTTGCATCGATCAGCTGGCCGCGTGAATAACTTCCCCAATCCACCAGCTTTTCTTTCTCCATATCCGTTGCAGCGATGGTCTTCTTGTAGTCTTCGTCTACACCTGCCCGGCGGCGCAGGGCACGCCAGTATTGGTCGGCTTTCCCCTCTACCTTGCCGTTTTTCTCGTAATAGGCTTCCAGGTATACCA
>DALZBD010000493.1:0-3228 GCA_031977515.1 Bacteroides sp.
TAGTATATAAAGATAGTTAATACGCTCTGGCAAAGATCACTCTTCCTGCCGAAGGCTTACCGGTCACCATACACACACCCGGAGTACGGTCTCCATCCATCGGAATACACCGGATGGTGGCTTTCGTATCTTCTTTGATCTTCTCTTCGGTCTCCGGAGTACCGTCCCAATGGGCCAGTATGAAACCTCCTTCTTCGATCTTTTCTTTAAACTCGTCGTAGCTGTCTACGCTCACCGTGCGTGATTCACGGAAGTTGAGGGCTTTCTGATAGATATTCTCCTGAATATCCGCCAGTAATTGCTGTACATACTTTTCGATACCGTCGCAGGAGATAGTCTCTTTCTCCAGTGTATCGCGACGCATCACCTCGATCGTATTGTTTTCGAGGTCACGACCTCCCATCACCAGACGTACGGGCACACCTTTCAATTCGTATTCGGCAAATTTGAATCCCGGACGTTTGTTGTCGGCATTGTCATATTTCACGGAAATACCCAGTGCTTTCAGCCCGTCTACGATACCTGCCACTTTCTCGTTGATCTGTGCCAGCTGCTCGTCATTTCTGTAGATCGGCACGATCACCACCTGGAACGGCGCCAGTGTAGGAGGCAGTACCAGACCGTTGTCGTCGGAGTGAGTCATGATCAACGCTCCCATCAGGCGGGTAGATACCCCCCAGGAAGTAGCCCATACGTATTCCTGTTTGTTTTCCTTGTTGAGGAACTGCACGTCAAATGCTTTGGCAAAATTCTGTCCGAGGAAGTGAGAAGTTCCGCTCTGCAAGGCCTTACCGTCCTGCATCATGGCTTCGATGGTATAGGTCTCCAATGCCCCGGCAAACCGCTCATTGGGCGATTTCACCCCTTTCACTACGGGTACTGCCATGTATTTTTCGGCAAACTCGGCATATACATTCAACATACGGATCGCTTCTTCTTCCGCCTCTGCCTGAGTGGCGTGTGCGGTGTGGCCTTCCTGCCAGAGGAATTCGGCTGTACGCAGAAACAGGCGGGTACGCATCTCCCAGCGCATCACGTTGGCCCACTGGTTGCACAGGATAGGCAGGTCGCGATACGAATTGATCCAGTTCTTATAGGTATTCCAGATAATGGTTTCCGAAGTAGGACGGATGACAAGCTCTTCCTCCAGACGGGCTTCCGGGTCTACGACGACTCCCTTTCCGTTGGGATCGTTCATCAGGCGGTGGTGAGTCACTACAGCACATTCCTTGGCAAACCCTTCCACATGTTCGGCTTCACGGCTCAGGAACGACTTGGGTATCAGCAACGGGAAATAGGCATTCACATGGCCTGTTTCTTTAAACATATCGTCGAGCTGACGTTGCATTTTCTCCCAGATCGCATATCCATACGGTTTGATGACCATACATCCACGTACGGCAGACTGCTCTGCGAGGTCTGCTTTCAATACGAGGTCATTGTACCATTGCGAATAATTTTCACTCCGTTTGGTGAGTTCTTTCAGTTCTTTTGCCATTCTATCTTATTCTATATTTTTAATTTCAGGGATGTATGGTTTTCCGGGCTCCTTTTCTTTGCATACAGAGGTTTCCGGAAAACAAGTTGCAAAATTACTAAAAATTGACTAAGAGCCTATTCTTATTCTCCACAAAATATTGATCAGGGGTGTTTTTTGTATGATTTAGACGCAAAGTACCAGCGTCTCTACAAGTAATCACATTCAGAAGAGAACATACACATATAGTAAAAGCCAGCATACACATGTAACAAAAGAAAACATACGCTTGTAGAGACGCTGGTACTTTGCGTCTAAAATATATTAAAGGACAAACTATTCCGAATTCCTGTCGATCACAGCAGCTACTGTAGCATCTCCGGTCACATTCACCGCCGTGCGCAGCATATCCAGCGGACGATCTACTCCCAGGATCAACGCCAGCCCTTCGGCAGGCACTCCGATGGAGGCAAGCACCATGGTCAGGATCACATAACTTCCTCCGGGAATGGCCGGGGTGCCAATGGAAGACAAGGTGGTAAGCAGTATGACGGACAATAGCTGAGACCAACTCAGATCAATCCCTACTACCTGGGCAATAAAGATCACGGCGATGGCCTGGTAGCAACTGGTACCGTCCATGTTGATAGTAGTACCTACGGGAAGCACAAAGGAGGTGATCTCTTTGGAGATACCCAGTTTCTGCTCCGTCACTTCGAGGTTGAAAGGAAGAGCGGCCGCACTGGAACTGGTGGTAAAGGCCAGTAGCTGTACCGGATAGATATTCTTCAGGAAAAACAGCGGGCGCAGGCGGCTGAAAAAGTGTATCAGCGTGGGGTAAAAAACAAGGATCAACAGCAGCAAAGCGACGATCACCGTGAGTGCATAGATAGCCAGCGCGCCAAATACGGAAAGATTGCCGGAAAAATCTACCACAAGCGAGGCCATCAGTGCAAACACTCCGTAAGGAGTGAAAAGGATGATATAGTCTACCATCTTCAGTATGATATCATACAATCCGTCAAAGAGTTTCAATACGGGAGCTGTTTTCTCTTTATCCAGGCTCAGGGCCGCGATCCCAAACAACAGTGAGAAAAAGATCACCTGCAACATACGGCTGTTGCTGGAGGCAGCACTCACGATATTGTCTGTAATGATCTCGTCCAGAAAGGCCAGCGGCCCCCGTTCCTGTGTCATTTCGGCCGCAGCCTGTTGCTGCTCCACCACGCTCTGGTAGTTCTGCTGCATCTCTGCTGCCTCTGCACGGTCGAAAAACTGCCCGGGACGTACCACAAGAGCCAGTGTCACCCCAAGGAGGATGGCACAGAAAGTGGTTCCCAGATAGATCAGCACCGTACGCAATCCGATGCGGGAAAAGCGGCTGATGTCCTGCAAACCGGTAACACCCTTGAAAAGAGAAAGAAAGACAAGGGGTACGGCAATGAGTTGCAGCAACTTGATAAATACCCATCCCCAGGGACGTATCCATTGCATGACAAACTCTTCTCCACCCAGGAAAAGAGCCACCATCCCTACCAATACTCCACCGAGCATACCTAATAATATCTGTACATATAGCGGCAATTTCTTCCTTTTTCTTCTGGTATCCTCCATGTGGTTCCCTGTTGTTTGTCCGTTGACTTGATTAATATCTGGGAAACAAAAATAAGAATTAATTGGTTTTTATGAAAATCTAAGTAACTGTTAGGATTTTGCTCGTAACTTTATTTAGGCTTATTTTTAGTCCCATT
>DALZBD010000494.1:0-3187 GCA_031977515.1 Bacteroides sp.
TATTCATATATTAAAAATAAATAAGTTATGTTGAGATTTTTATTAGGAGTAGCTACTGGTGTAGGACTCTACCATCTTTGTATGCAAAAAGAGACTCAGGACAAGATCTCTGAAATGTACGAATGTGCAGGTGAATATTTTGGCAAAGCCCAGGAGAAGATGAAAGAAATGGCCGAAGAGGTCGAAAGGAAAGCTCAGGGACTTGCAGAAGAAGTGGATGAGAAAATGAAGGAATAGACTTGTCTTCAGGAAATTGATGCAGTGCTGCCTCTGTGTAGTACCTTGTTGATTGGAGGAAAGAACCACCGGTTTATAGAAGAATGATAATACTTGGATAGATTTTATAATGGATAAGGGGGTTCTTTCCTTTTTTATAGATCTGAATTTAATCTGAATATTTTTATGGGAAGAAGAGAGCAACTTGAGCATGAGGTGGATCTGGCAAGAAAACGCTTGGACGAGTTACCGGAAGATGCTCCCGATGATGTGAAAAGCCAACTGAGGCTGGAATATGACGACTTGTCGTTTGATCTGAATAATCTGTATGATGACAGTGATTTTGATCTGACCACCCCGGTTGACGAATAACCGGGAGGGTCGGTTTTTATTTAATGACCAGACTCAACGAGTATAATCTCTGCCTGAGGAGCCTCGCCGGGATAATGGGGACTATATAATAAGGTCTCTTTTCTTATTTGCAAGGTACCGTCTTTGACAAAAGATTCTCCCCGTTCGGACAGATGATCCACCATTGCTTTTCTCATTTTCTCCAGCTGTTTTTTGTATTTCTTATCTGAAGCTTTGTTTACGAGTTCATGCGGGTCGTTGATCAGATCAAAGAATTCTTCCTTACCTGTATAGAAATTCCATACGTATTTGATCTTGCCATCTGTGAGTGCGCACCAGTAATTCTCTCTCGAATAGCAGGTAGCGTGTTCGAGATCGATGTATTCTCTCCACAACTCTTTGCCTCCTTCCATCAGTATGGTAAGAGGTTTTCCGTCCATATCTTCAGGTACATTTCCCTGACCAACGTGTATAAATGTCGGGAGAAAATCTCTTAATTCTACCGGATCATCGATCTGCAGATTTTTCTCATATCCGTATGCGGATGGCCATTTGATAATAAAAGGAACGTGCGTAGAGCCTTCGTAAGGATAGGTCTTTCTCCATCTGTAGTGATCTCCCAACATATCGCCGTGATCGGAAGTATAACAGATGAGAGCATTGTCGTACATACCTTTTTCTTTCAGTGCCTGAATGATCTCTCCGACCTGCTCATCAATAAAGCTGATGCTTGCGTAATAATGGCGTCGGGAGTTCTGTGCATATTCGATCCCGAAATTTCCGAAGGGTGCATCCCGAGCCGCGAGAGAAGGGCCTGTAGGAGTTGCATATTCGTCACTCCAGTTTCCTGAGAACGGAGCAGGAATTTCCCTGTCTGTATACTGATCCAGCCACCGTTGAGGAGGATCATAAGGACTGTGAGGGCGTGCAAAGGAGACTTTCAGAAAAAGAGGTCTGTCGTCGTCGTAATTACGAATCAGTTCTTTTGCCATCTGTCCTGTCCAATAGGTCGGATGTAATTTCTCGTCAAGTTTGTATACACCGGCACCGTGATCGTTCCATCCGATGGCCGTCGCGTCCGGATCTTTACCGGGAGCCTGTATCTGGAACCACAGTCTGTAGTCACTGATGAAGTCTTCAGACTCTACTCTGCCACTTTCGTCGAGCAATGCACCGTGAAAACCTCGTAGGGATCTTTGAGGATGCCAATGCATCTTCCCTATTCCAAAAGTAAAGTATCCTAATTGTCTGAGCATGTCGGGCATTTCATATTTGTAATGTGGGGCAGGCTGGCCATATCCCAGCATTCCATGGTGCCAGGGAGATAGCCCGGTCAGCAGTCCGGCGCGGGCAGGAGTACTGCTTGGGGTGGAAGCGTATCCGTTGAAAAATAGTGTGCCCTGACGGGCAAGTGTATCGATATGAGGGGAGTACACAGCCGGATTTCCCATACAACCCAAAGCGTCACCGCGCTGTTGGTCAGACATAATAAAAATAATGTGAGGAGTTTTTTGTGCCATCAGGCTACATGTGCAACTGATACCCATAGCTGTCGCTATGGAGTATTTTCTAAGATTCAGGTATCTCATTTTTTAATGGAATTAGGTTATATAATTTAAGGTATCAAAGACAGTGAAAGCCAAATGCAGAGCTAAGTTTACTTGAGGTATGCTAAGGCACATCCTGTCTTCTACAAAGATAAGAAATATATAAATTTAATCCATACATTCATGCTATAGAATTTTAACTATAAGATGACTATTGACAAATTGAATCTATCTGTACAATGTATTCTTGTACAATATTAGATAACCTGATGAACTGAAAAACAGTTTCTTCTATATAAATTCCCTCAAAATGAAAGTGTTAAGCATAAAAAATACAATAATAAATGACTTTCTGATAATTTTATTCCTTTTAAAGTATAACAATTGAAAAAAATGCTCTATATTTGTTTAGAGCAACGCAGATAACCTGATTAAAATACCTACTATGAAAAAGAAAGTAATATTTTTATTATTACTGTTCATTTACTTGCCTGTAATTTCCAGTAATCTCTACTTTCGTCATTTGGGACTGAAAGAAGGTCTTTCTCAGATCAATGTATTAGCCATCTACCAGGATGAGATCGGAGCCATGTGGTTTGGTTCTTCTGAAGGATTGAATCGTTACAACGGTACGAGAATAGAGGTGTTTCGTCCTACACAAGATCAGAATGGATTGACACAGAATGTGATATATGGTCTTACCGGCAATCGCAAGGGTGCCCTTTATATCCGTACGAGCAGTGATCTGATACGATATGATATTTATCACAATGAGTTTGAGCGTATCCGTCAGGGAGATGTGAGTGCGATGTGCTTTCATCAGGATACACTCTGGGTGGCTGCCCGCGATTCTGTGTTCTATTTTCTGGATGCGGATCGTACGTTGTCTCTGCACCATACATTGTCTCCCGAACAGGGGCAGGCGCTGGAACTACATCCGGTGAAAGACGACCTCTGGATAAGTACGTTGGAAGGAATTGTTGCTGTTTCCAGACAGGGGCAGGCTGTGAGTCGTACTTTATTTTCCATATCGGATGCACAATGCTTTTATACAGATCGGACGGGGCAGATAT
>DALZBD010000495.1:0-3180 GCA_031977515.1 Bacteroides sp.
CAACTTTTTCTAAGCAGGAGAAAATGGAGATTCTGGAAGA
Source organism: Bacteroides sp. (assembly GCA_031977515.1). Classification (GTDB taxonomy): domain Bacteria; phylum Bacteroidota; class Bacteroidia; order Bacteroidales; family Bacteroidaceae; genus Bacteroides. Next base: position 41 of record DALZBD010000495.1, read on the forward strand.
AGAGGCCCTTGTTTCAAGTGTACTGACTGCCGAACAACAGGCACAACTTACTCCTCAACAGGTATTGGAAACATTGAAGCAAGGTAATAAAGAGTTTGTCAGTGACGATCTCACCGTTCGCAACAATACCGTAAGAGTACGTGAAGCTGCCATGGGGCAGTACCCCAAAGCAGTGATCCTTTCCTGTCTGGACTCTCGCGTACCCGTGGAAGATGTCTTCCACAGAGGTATCGGTGATATATTTGTAGCACGTGTGGCCGGAAATATTGTGAATGAAGATATTCTGGGTAGTCTGGAATATGCCTGCAAGGTTTCCGGGTCCAAACTGGTGGTTGTGCTGGGGCATGAATATTGTGGGGCTATCAAATCTGCGATTGACGATGTAGAGCTTGGTAATATCACTGCTTTATTGGCAAAGATACAGCCTGCGGTACAGACGGCAGGTGAGGGTTATGAAGGAGAGAGAACCTCTTCCAACGCAGATTTTGTAGAGCGTGTCTGTGATCACAATGTATTGTTGGGTATAGAGAATATCCGTACTCATAGTCCGATCCTCAAAGAGATGGAAGACAATGGAGAGATCATGATCGTGGGAGCTGTGTACAATATGAAGACCGGTGAGGTCGAATTTATGAATTGAGGATACCTGTAACTACTTATTTTATTCAGAGAAAAACGTAACAGTCACTAAGGTTTTTTAAGAAAACCGGTATTTATATATTATTTAGGAAGTGGATGCAGATGGAGTGAAGCTCTGTTGTATCCGCTTTTCTTTTCAGCTTGTGTAAAAGATAGAGTGAAGACATTTTTCGTGCAGACACCGCTATCAAAGTATTTCAAGCATACATAGCCTCATTTCTTGTGTGGATTTATGAATATATACCGAGAACTTCAAATAAATGTAGGTATGTTTTGTAGTAGTATTTTTCCAGCCTGGTAAATTTTGATGTTAACTGACTTTAACTAATATTGCTTCAAAAAAATAGATCGTTTTTGAGGTTTGATTGCAGGTTATATAACCTTTTTTAAAAAAACAATTAAGGATATTTGCTTTCCCGGATGCGTCTGGCTTCCTATCTAAAGGTATAAAAAAAAGATACTTCCTTACCGTACGCTTACGGAGGAAGTATCAACACAAAAACTAAACTAGACTTAACTAAACTATTCTATTGTGGAGTTTCACAACTCCTATCTGTTCGTTACAAAAGTAGAAACAATATTCTAATTATGCAAATAATAATCGACGAATTGAACTATTTTATAGAAGTTTTTTTATAATGTTAACTTCTTTCATCTAAAAAAGCCTGAAAGATTTGCTTATAACTGTCACTTACAGGTATGTAAGTTTTATCAAAAACAATCCTTCCTCTATCGATGATCCTGATTTTATCTTTTTGTACAATAAAAGAACGGTGTACCCTCATAAACTGGCTTTCCGGAAGAAGTTGTTCCATAGCTTTCATGCTCATTAGCGAGAGGATAGGTTTGGTCTGATCCACGGTATATATCTTTATATAGTCCTTCAGTCCTTCGATGTATTGTATCTTTTTTAGCTCGATTTGTACCAGTTTGTAGTCACTTTTTACAAAAATACTTTCGATATCCTCCGGTTTATTCACCAGAGCAAACCACTGGATCGCTTTGTTGGCTGCCTGCAGGAAGTCTACATACGAGATAGGTTTGAGCAGATAGTCCAGCGCATTCACCCGATACCCTTCAATGGCATAATGGTCAAACGCAGTGGTGAAGATGATACGCATCTGCGGATCTACCATTTTGGAGAATTCCAATCCATTGAGTTCGGGCATCTGGATATCCAGGAAAATAAGATCAGTCCTGGTTCCTTTCAATGCGTTCATCGCCTGTATGGCACTCGAATATTTTCCGGTAAGTTCCAGGGAAGGGGTACGTTGGATATAGCTTTCCAACAGATTGAGAGCCAAAGGCTCGTCGTCAATAATGGCACAACGAAGGGTCATGGTCGTATGATTAATTGAGATAAATATTCTTTTTTATCGGGAGACATGTGGTTGTTCCAACTGTATCTGTTGCTATAGAGCAGTTCCAACCGTCGTTGTACCTGTTCCAACCCTATACCTGATCCACTCTTGTCCTGTTCATTTTTCGGATGATAACTATTACGTATTTCGCAGATCACCTCTTTCTCGGTTTCCATAAGCAGGATGTGTATGTAGCTGGATTCGATAGGAGAGATCCCATGTTTGAATGCATTTTCTATCAGAGAGATAAATATCAACGGTGTGATTTCGGTACGACTGTCGGGATGTACCCGGATATCTGTTTCCACTTTTACATGGGTTCCCAGACGTATCTTCATCAGTTCGATGTAATTGCGTATAAAGTCAGCTTCTTTGCCCAGTGATACGTATGTATGTTGGTTGTCATAGAGCACATACCGTAGTAGTTTACTGAGTTCGTGTACGGCTTGCTGTGCTTTGTCGCTGTCAAAAGCGATCAACGCATAGATATTATTCAGTGTATTGAGCAGAAAATGCGGATTGAGTTGGTTGCGCAGGTTTTTCAGTTCCGAAGCGATGTGATTATTTTCAGCTTCCTGTCGTGCAGTTTCTGTTTTGCTCCAGTGTACACTCATACGTATGGCAACACTCAGACCGACCACAGAAATCTGTCCGATGATGTCGCGGGTAAGGAAAAACCAGCGTTTGGGATCCTCCGGACGCACAGGCATATTTCCGGGAGGAGGCATGTTAAATTCCTGCCAGAGATGAAGTCCCAGCCCGAATACAACAACCAGTAGAATATTGTAGAGCAGGAATGTTTTTATTTTACGGGTAAAAAGTAATTTAGGTATGAGCAGAAAATAGTTGATGTAGAAAACAATGAACAAGCTCATTGGCGCCATTATATGGCGTGCATACATATTCATATTGGTGCCTTCTGTTCTGGAAAAGAAGAAGAGTGGCAATGCAAAGAACATTCCCCAGCCAATGATATGGATGGCTATTTCAAGCTTGCGGTTCGTCATGTGTTTCATGGAAGACAAAGATAAGAGATTTAAAAGCAGGTTTTTGTTTGTATCGGAAGTTTTTTATTCTCCCTCTTTTCCGGAATGATCCGGAAAAGAGGGAGAATATCCTGAAGACATCTTTTTACCTTGT
>DALZBD010000496.1:0-3177 GCA_031977515.1 Bacteroides sp.
AATTACCTATACGTTAATAGATTTCGTCAACTCTGTTATATAACATAAAAAAGGGCAGCCTCCTTATTAAAAGAAGCTGCCCAACTATTTTTTAAGAGTGTTTTACATTCTGGCAGTTAAATATTCGATCAGACTTTCATCGCGATCCAGAGAGAATTTTTTGCGCAATCGATAGCGTATGGTTTCTACTCCCCGCACAGAGATATTCAATAGAGGGGCAATTTCTTTGGAAGAAAGATTCATTTTCAGATAGGCACACATCATCCGTTCATTCAGAGAAAGATCGGGATGTTTTTCGCCCAGACGCTTCATGAAATTATTATGCACCAGATCAAACTGTTCTTCTATGCGTTTGAGTACCTCATCACTCTGGATATTGTCATCGATCTTGTTGTTGATAAGCAACAGCATTTGTCTGGAATCTTTTGCTTCTTTACCCTTTAAAGAAGAAATTACTTTGAGAAGTTCCGATTTGATCTCTGTCATCATTTCATTCTTACGCACAAAATTGATCATCAGATTGGCCATTTCCTGGCTTTTGTACTGCAATTCATGTTCCAACTTCTCTTTTTCGAGCTCCATGATCTGCCGTTCTTTGCGGGCAGTCTCTTCCTCAAACTCCTGTTCCAGCTGATGCAACTCTTTATCTTTTTCTACCACAGCCTGCTCTTTTTTGTGCTGGACACGCATATCGTCCCACCTATACAGGGCAAACAGAAGAGCTACAAAGATCACCAGATAGGCTATATAGGCTCCATTGCTGCGGTACCAGGGAGGTAATACCCTGAAACGAAACTGATCCTGCGCTACTTTTCTATCAGGAAAGATGGCCTTTACCTCAAATAAGTAGTCGCCTTCGGAAAGATTGCTGTATTCTTTAAGCGTAGCCACTGTATAATCCGACCATTGAGTATGATTGAGGCGGTGTTGGTAACTCACCTCTTCTCCATGTATAAAGGCAGAAAGACCATATTCAAAGCGAATGGCATTGCGATTGTAAGGCAAAATGGTCTCTTGTTGCGTACCCAGAAAATTGTTTCTGTAGACCAGTGAATCTCTTTCTCCGGGCAGATTGACACTCCGGATAAACATGGCATTGTTGTAGTCCTGGCTCTTCTTTATTGCCGGGATCTTACATAACACAAAACCATTGTCATTAGGAAGGATAAAGAGGGAGTCAGACAAAGGTAGTATAGACTCAGCTCCCTGCACCAACTCCACCGAAGAGATATCCAAAGGTAGGATCAACGTATTGGCTCCTTTTTTATAAGAGCGGAGGTGAGCGATACAAAGTTCACGGTGGCTCAGGCTGATCAGATAATCCTTATACTCAATCAATCTATTGTAAGAACTCGTGCCATGCAACAGGGTATTCATCTCCCGGGAAGGCTCCATACGATCTTCTCTTTCATTATAAGAATATATACCTTCAGGAGTAGGAAATAAAATTTTCCCCTCTATCTTACTAACCTGGATTTCCCGGTCCGAAGGAAAGCCCTGCTGGCTGTTGTAGTTACGGATACTCATCACCTGATCCAGAGACTCGTTCAACTCTACCCGCATCATATAATGGGTATTGCATATCCAGAGTACCCGGGAAGATTCCTGTTCAAAAAACCGACAGGAGTCGTACAGTCCCTCTATACGCCAGCCAATTTCCCAACGCCCCTGTCGCTTCTGCAACATATACATACCGTCGTATACACCCACAAACATCAGGTCGGGATGATCCATAACCGGTTGACAATCCCACACACCGGTAAGGTCTACAAATTTCACAAGCTGATCTTTCTCTACCCGGAATATACCCCTGTCATGCATACACAGCAACTCCCCATCAACTTCACAAAGATTCCAGACCTGCCCACTGGAATAGGCTACCGGACGTATATCCGGGAAATTTTCATTCAATTTTACAGGATATTCCGTATAAAACAGCCCACGGTTTGTACCCAGATACAAATAGTCCCCTTGTTTATGTGCAGCATAGCCGGTACCGTACGAATAAAAGCTGGAATATAATGTAGTAAACACAGAACTCAGGGAGATATAATCGATCCCGTTGTCAAGCCCTGCCCAGAGATTGCCCCAGCCATCAAATTGCAGAGAAAGTACGGTATTGTTTTGTAATCCGTTGTTTTCATTGAAATACTTGACCTGTTTGTTTGTCGTATCAAACAATACAAGTCCTTTATGTACAGTGCCCAAAGCTATCAGATTGTCAAAATGAGCAATACTAAACACTTCGTTCTCACCGAGGAAATATTCAATTCCTGTCACATAAGGCAGGGCTGTGATTCCATCGTAATAAAAAAGTCCGTTGTAAGCAGTTGCAATAATGATTCCTTGCTTATAAGGAACGATACCACGTATACGCATATTTTCCAGCAATTCTGCTCCCTTGAGTGGGAAAATGGTATTTCCTACCAATACGCGTACACCTCGGTCCGTACCCAGATACAATACATTATTCACCAGATTCGAACAGTCGATCTTTGTTTCAGCATCAATGGTGGTAAATTTTCCGTTGAGGTATTTCAGCAACCGTCCATCTCCCTGGAAATAGAGTATATTATCGTTTTCATGGATACCCCAGACATTTCCTATACTTCGTTCATCTTCATGTAAGGAATCGGACAAACAGGTATATACCAACATACCATCTCCACCCGGCTCAAAACAGCCAAATTCATTGATTCCACCGACATAAATCCGTCCTGTGCTTTTTGACGGACATACAGCTCTTACGTCAGAACCGTTAGTCAGGGGAAAAAGATCCCAGGAGTAGCCATCGAACTGCACCATTCCGTTCTTATTGGCAAAGTAGACCCAATGATCGTTGTAAGAAGAGATCTGCCAGGTCTGAGTTCCTTTGCCATAGAGGCTTTTGTTGTAATTGATAATGAAGTTGTTCCAATCGGCCTTTACGGGCAGACAATTTCCATAAAACAAGAAAAGTAAAATATAAACAGATATCAGACAACGGTTTTTCATAGATGAGATGTTGATTCGCTGTACAAATATATTATACCTGTCAGATTTAACAAAATAAAAATAAATAAAAAGAAAAGAGTTAATACAAATGAGGCAGAAAAAAGAAGAAAAATACAATAAGTAAAAAAGAAAAGGTGTTTCCCTGTTTTCGGAAAACACCTTTTCGGCTGAGCCTCTTGTCGG
>DALZBD010000497.1:0-3167 GCA_031977515.1 Bacteroides sp.
GCTCTCTCTGAGTAATACCTATTCCGAAGAAGAGATTACAGACTTCTATGAACGGGTACGCAAAACGCTGAATGAAGAATTCGAGGTATGCTGTGAACTCAAATACGACGGTTCTTCCATCTCTCTTACCTACGAAAACGGGGTGCTGACACGCGCAGTGACCCGGGGAGACGGTGAAAAGGGAGATGATGTGACTGCCAATGTCAAGACCATCCGCTCTATTCCGCTCAGACTTCATGGAGAAGGTTATCCCGATTCGTTTGAAATACGTGGAGAGATCCTGATGCCCTGGAAGGTATTCGAACAACTCAATCAGGAAAAAGCACTGCGGGAAGAGGCTCTCTTTGCCAATCCCCGGAATGCAGCATCGGGCACACTGAAATTGCAGAATTCGGCCATCGTTGCTTCCCGCAAACTGGATGCTTATCTGTACTATTTGCTGGGAGAAAAACTACCCTGCGACGGCCATTACGAGAATCTGCAAAAGGCTGCCGGATGGGGATTCAAGATCTCCCCGCATCTGAAGAAATGCAGCACCATAGAGGAAGTATTCGCATACATTCATTATTGGGATACGGAACGGAAAAACCTGCCCGTAGCTACAGACGGTATTGTAATTAAGGTAAACAGCCTTCGTCAGCAACGCAACCTCGGTTTTACAGCCAAATCTCCACGCTGGGCCATCGCTTACAAGTTCCAGGCAGAAAAAGCCTGTACAAGGCTCAATCAGGTCACCTATCAGGTGGGACGCACCGGAGCTGTGACGCCCGTAGCCAATCTGGAACCTGTACAGTTGGCCGGAACGGTAGTAAAACGCGCATCTTTGCATAACGCGGATATCATCGAAGGGCTGGACCTGCATATCGGAGACATGGTATACGTAGAAAAGGGAGGAGAGATCATCCCAAAGATCACCGGGGTAGACACAAGTGCCAGAGGGATGATGAACGGAGAAAAAGTACGGTTTATCGAACGTTGTCCGGAATGTGGCACCCGCCTGATGCGTATCGAAGGAGAAGCCGCACACTATTGCCCCAATGAAACCGAATGCCCTCCGCAGATTAAAGGAAAGATCGAACATTTCATCAGTCGACGTGCCATGAACATTGAAGGGATCGGCCCGGAAACAGTGGATATGTTCTATAAACTTGGATTGGTATGCAACAGTGCCGACCTTTATCAACTGACTGCCGATGATATCCGGGGATTGGAACGCATGGGAGATAAATCAGCAGACAACATCATCAGAGGAATAGAAAGAAGCAAAGAAGTACCTTTCGAGCGGGTGATCTTCGCACTGGGAATACGCTTTGTCGGTGAAACCGTTGCAAAAAAACTGGGGCGTGCTTTCCGCAACATGGAAGCACTGGCTCAGGCAGACCTCGAAACATTGAAAAACGTCGATGAAATCGGCGAAAAAATAGCAGAGAGTATCATAAAATTCTTCGGGGAAGAAAGCAATCGTGAGGTTGTGGAACGTCTTCAGAAAGCTGGATTGCAACTGGAGCGCAGCGAAGAATCTGCCGGAGAATATACCGATAAATTAGCCGGACAGTCTATTGTCATCAGCGGAGTATTCAATCTGCATTCCAGGGATGAATACAAAGAGATGATCGAAAAGAACGGTGGGAAAAACGTAGGTAGTATCTCTTCCAAAACAAGCTTTATCCTGGCAGGGGAAAATATGGGACCTTCCAAACTGGAGAAAGCTCAGAAATTGGGTGTAAAAACAATCAGTGAAGAAGAGTTTCTGGATCTGTTGAGATAAAGGGAGAGAAATAGCATGTATTACGCATAGCTTTTCTTACAGGAGGAGGTATATATTGTGGGTATATATCCATTTGTTTACTCATTCCCCTTTTTTGCATGTGGTATGCAAGAAAAAATAGAAAATATTCGTACTTTTGCGGTTGAATAGCCAATAGAGATTATCAAATTACTCATGATACAAACCAGATTGAAAGGAATGGGAGTAGCATTAATTACTCCTTTTAAAGAAGATGACAGTATCGACTATGACGCGCTCATGCGAATGGTAGATTATCTTCTCCAAAACAATGCGGATTTCCTGTGTGTGCTGGGGACCACCGCGGAAACACCGACACTGACAGAAGAAGAAAAAACAACGATCAAAAAGATGGTTGTGCAACGGGTAAACGGAAAAGTACCCATTCTATTGGGTGTAGGAGGTAATAATACCCGTGCTATTGTTGAGCAGTTGAAAAACGATGATTTTACAGGAGTAGATGCGATCCTCTCTGTTGTTCCTTATTACAATAAACCCTCTCAGGAAGGAATTTATCAGCATTACAAGGCTATTTCGCAGGCTACAACCCTGCCTATCGTTTTGTACAACGTTCCCGGACGTACCGGCGTAAATATGACTGCCGAGACCACTCTGCGTATTGCACGCAGTTTCAAAAATGTGATCGCGATCAAAGAGGCATCCGGGGATATTACTCAGATGGATGATATCATCAAGAACAAACCGGCTAATTTTGATGTCATATCCGGAGACGATGGTATTACTTTCCCATTGATTACATTGGGAGCAGTAGGTGTGATTTCCGTGATTGGAAATGCTTTCCCACGGGAATTTAGCCGTATGACACGTCTTGCCTTGCAGGGAGATTATGCGAATGCGCTGAAAATACATCACAGATTCACAGAGTTGTTCAGCCTTCTTTTTGTAGACGGGAATCCTGCCGGAGTGAAATCGATGCTGAATGCTATGGGAATGATCGAAAATAAACTTCGTCTGCCACTGGTACCTACCCGAATCACTACATTTGAAGCCATCCGGAAAGTACTCAATGAACTGAATATCAAATGTTGATAAGTATATGATATTTTACAAAGGCCGGCCAGATCACAAAATGGTCGGCCTTTTATTTTTCCTGTTATCTTCAATAATAATCCAGAATTTTGTCCTGAAAGCCTACAATACACAACACAAGCTAAGATGTATGGACAAATAGTATTCCCGCCAGAATCATACTTACAATAAAAAAATAGATCCGCTTGAATGAAATAGTGTCAGACTGTTAAATTCATACAAACACGGTTATAAACGAAAAACCTTCGCAGAAAGTCTGCAAAGGCTTAACGTGATCGCGACAGGATTCAAACCTGTAACCGGCTGATCCGTAGTCAGCTACTCTATTCAG
>DALZBD010000498.1:0-3165 GCA_031977515.1 Bacteroides sp.
TATAAGGTTACACCAGACGTTGCGTCTCAGCACAGACAAAGGCTACAGAAACCTAATATAAAAAGTGAGCAAAATTAAAAAAAGCCATTTTCCCCGGAGAATTTTTCAGCTCCTACTAAAAAAGCCGGAGATCGACCTCCGGCTTTACTGTTTATATGGTAAAATATGTTTCTTTGTTCCGTTTTGACAGGCTTCAAAACTCACTTGTGAAATGGAAACGGATATTCTTAAAGTCTATCTGTGCCATTTGCAATACATAGTTGGAGTCGGCCAGAAATACATCTCTACCCTCTTTGTCTTTGGCCATATACTGGAACTTTCGTTTCTTGAATGCTTCCAGCTCTACCGGATCGTCACTCTCTATCCAGCAGGCTTTGTAAAGGCTCAACGGCTCCCAGCGACAGGAGGCATTGTATTCGTGCAGCAAACGATACTGGATCACTTCAAACTGAAGCTGCCCCACCGTTCCGATGATCTTTCTTCCGTTGAACTGATTGACAAACAACTGTGCCACTCCTTCATCCATCAACTGGTCAATGCCTTTGGCCAATTGCTTCTGCTTCATCGGGTCTGCATTCTCTATGTATTTGAACATCTCGGGAGAGAAGCTGGGCAAACCTTTGAAATGCAATTGTTCTCCCTCTGTGAGCGTATCTCCGATCTTGAATGTGCCGTTATCGGGCAGTCCGATAATATCTCCTGCCCAGGCCTCATCCACTGTTGTCTTGCGCTGAGCCATAAACTGCGTGGGCGAAGAGAAACGCATTGTCTTTCCATGACGCACATGCAGATAGGGAGCGTTTCTTACGAACTTACCCGAGCAGATCTTACAGAAGGCAACACAGGAACGATGATTGGGGTCGATATTGGCAGTGATCTTGAATATAAATCCGGTAAATTTAGGTTCGTCCGGTTCCACAATCCGTTCTTCTGCCTGCACAGCCCGTGGATCGGGAGCGATCTGTACAAAGCAATCGAGTAGCTCCTGAACGCCAAAGTTGTTCAGTGCCGAACCGAAGAATACAGGTGCCAGTTCTCCTTTCAGATACTCCTCTACCTCAAATTCCGGATATACACCTTCCACAAGTTCCAGGTCCGCGCGCAATTTTTCGGCTTGTTCTGTTCCGATCTGCCTGTCAAGTTCTTCACTTTGCAGATCCAGTTCCAGTTTTTCTGTCACCACCTGTTTAGAAGGCTGGTAAAGGTCCAGTTTCTCTTCAAAGATATTGTATACACCTTTGAAACGTACTCCCTGCTCTATGGGCCATGAAAGTGGCCTCACATGGATCTGAAGTTCCTCTTCAAGTTCGTCCAGCAGGTCAAAAGGATCGCGTCCTTCCCGGTCCATCTTATTCATAAAGATAATAACCGGTGTTTTACGCATACGACACACTTCCATCAGTTTACGTGTCTGCGCCTCCACCCCTTTCGCACTGTCTACGACAATGATCACACTGTCTACCGCAGTGAGGGTACGGAATGTATCTTCGGCAAAGTCCTGGTGTCCGGGAGTATCTAAGATATTGACTTTATAGTCTTTGTAGTCAAACTCCATGACAGAGGTGGTGACCGATATACCACGTTGTTTCTCGATCTCCATCCAGTCGCTGGTAGCTGTCTTCTTGATCTTATTGCTCTTCACCGCACCTGCTACCTGAATCTGTCCTCCGAACAGAAGCAATTTCTCTGTCAGTGTGGTCTTACCGGCATCCGGGTGCGATATGATCGCAAAAGTCCTTCTTCTTTCAATTTCGTTATTAGCCATTTTTCTATTCCATGTCAGACTGTTTCCTTATGCAAACAGCCATCATCAGTTATATTTTAATTATAAAAGAGCTTGTTCAAATTTTGCTCGTTTTTTATTTAGGTGCAAAGTATCGGGTTTCAGTATGCTTTGTCTGTGCTGAGACGCAAAGTATGGTGTAACCTTATATCTTTTGTTTATGCTGAGACGCAAAGTATTGCGTCTCTACAGGTGGATGTTTTCTTTTCAACGCGATTTACTTGTAGAGACGCTGGTACCTTGCGTCTCATTGACAAAAAGAGCGCTGAAGAAAGAACGAGATCTATCTGTATGTTACGATTCCAGTATACGGATACAATCCTCCAGACTGTCTTCCCAATAAGGGATCTCTATCTGATATGTTTTCTTGATCAGACTCTTATCCAGTACGGAATAGTGCGGACGCGCCGCCAGAGTCGGATAATCGGCTGTGTGCAATGGCGAAACTTTACAGGTAGTGATTCCTGCCAGGCGATGGATCGCTTTTGTAAAGTCGTACCAGGAGCATACTCCTTCATTGCTGAAATGATAGATACCAGCTATTACTCCTTTTTCTATCATTGTATATATGACCTTTGCCAGATCGGCAGCACAGGTAGGAGTACCCACTTGGTCGAATATAACACCCAATGTTTCACGTTCCCTACCCAACCGGATCATGGTCTTGACAAAGTTGTTGCCGAAAGTGGAGTAAAGCCAGGAAGTACGGATGATCGCAGCCTGTTTGCAATTTCGTGTGATAGCCTGTTCACCGGCAAGTTTAGTAACGCCATATACAGAGGCCGGACAGGGAGGACAATCTTCGGTATAGGGTATATGAGCCGTACCGTCAAACACATAGTCTGTAGATACATGTATCAGGGAAGCTCCTACCGACTCCGCTGCTTCCGCCAGATAACCCGCTGCGAGATGATTGATGCGATCGCACATTTCCTGATCTTCTTCGGCCCGGTCCACAGCCGTATAAGCTGCACAATTGACAATCAGCCCGATGTGATGACCAGAGACATATTGCATCACAGCCTCTCTGTCGCAGATATCCAACTCCTGAACATCGGTAAAATAATAAGTATAGGAAGCATATTGAGAAGCCAACCGACGCATCTCATTCCCTAACTGCCCATTGGCTCCGGTAATTAAAACATTCATGGCTACGTTATATATATTGATAAATATCCACACTCTGGGATATTATCTGTTTTTAATCAAACTCCAACTCTCCGTTTTTCTCTTTGTCGTAGTAATTGGCCAGCATAGAGAGCAAGTCACTGATACTTTTCACTGCCTGTGCAGTCTCTTTACTGATCTCTTTTTTCTGAAGCCGCAGCAGCAGTACTCCATACATAGCCTCAAAGCAGGTCTCCAATTCAGGCTCTTCTTTA
>DALZBD010000499.1:0-3161 GCA_031977515.1 Bacteroides sp.
TCCCACCCCATTGCCTAATTATAGCCCGAATAGGCTTCAATAAAGAACGTATCGGACACGGCCTCTCACTTTGTACGATTCTTAGCTGAAACAGCCTTAAAATATGGATTTAGACATATCGGAATAGAATCTACCAACCATAAAAGTAGAGCATTTGGCGAAAAGTTAGGTTTTCATTCAATAGACGGTTCAAACTATACAGTATCGGTAGATAAACTCCTATTATATTTTTCAGATAGGAGATAGTATAATTCTTTATTTATTTGATTTACAAAGGTACATTCCGGCAATAGAACGCCAACACCAAGCCCTACGGGTTTGCAGGAAAATCTCCACACCTCAGCTATGCTTCGGGTTGTATTTTCCTGCAAAGTGTTGTCTTATCTATTCCCTGCATGAGAGAGATGTATATCAATTAAAAAAAGAAAAAATATGTGTTGGTTAGAAAAATAATGCGTAGATTCGCAGTGAGTTATTTGAGGAAATGCAGCGCAAAACGCAGAAATAGGCACGGTTGCCAAATCGTTACCTCTCACCGCTGAAAACTCCGCTTAAAGCCTTTTGTTCAAAAGGTTATATCCAATTGATTACATTTTAAATAAAACAATTCAACCATCATAAATCATAAAAAACAGCGCCATGAGAAAATTATTTATTCTGACTTTCTGCTTAGCGACAGCCTTTCAACTTTGTGCCAATCCGATCGATATGGACAAAGCATTTGAAGAGAGTGCACGCATAGAGGCATCGATCAAACGGACTCATTTCCCCGACCAGGTATTCCCTATCACTGACTTCGGGGCAATAGCAGATCAGCAGGAAGAGCCTTGTCACGAAGCCATTAACCTGGCTATCATCACTTGCAACCAGGCGGGAGGAGGCACAGTGGTTGTTCCTCCGGGAACCTTCTATACCGGCCCCATTACGTTGAAGAGCAACGTGAACCTGCATATTTCCGAAGGAGCTACCCTTAAATTCCTTACCGATCAGAGTCTTTATTTTCCCGTGGTAATTACCCGCTGGGAAGGAGTGGATTGCTACAATGCGCGTCCGCTTATCTATGCACACGGGGAAACGAATATTGCTCTTACAGGAAAAGGTACGATCGACGGGCAAGGATCCAACGAGACGTGGTGGCCGATGTGTGGTGCTCCGCGCTTCGGATGGGAGGAAGGTATGATCGCGCAACGCAACGGCGGACGTGAAAAACTACTGATGTACGGAGAGACCAACACTCCGATATACAAAAGAGTAATGACACCGGAAGATGGCCTGCGTCCGCAACTGATCAACTTCTACAGCTGTAATACCGTTCTGATCGAAGACCTTACTTTGCTCAATTCTCCTTTCTGGGTGATCCACCCACTTTTCTGCGAGAGCCTGATCGTGCGTGGAGTCACGATCTTCAACCGTGGGCCTAATGGAGACGGTTGCGATCCGGAATCCTGTAAAAATGTACTGATAGAGAACTGCCTGTTTGATACGGGAGACGATTGTATCGCCATCAAATCGGGAAGAAACAACGACGGCCGCAAATGGGACATCCCCAGTGAAAACATGATCGTGCGAGGCTGCCGCATGAAAAACGGACACGGAGGAGTAGTTGTCGGAAGTGAGATCTCAGGTGGCTATCGCAATCTTTTCGTTGAGGATTGTGAGATGGACAGTCCTTTGCTGGATCGCGTGATACGCATCAAGACAAGCACCTGCCGGGGCGGACTTATAGAAAATATCTTTGTACGCAACATTACTGTTGGACAATGCAAAGAGGCCGTACTGCGGATCAATCTTCAGTACGAAAACAGAGAAAACTGCCAACGGGGTTTTATTCCTACCGTACGCAATGTACACCTGCAGAATGTAACGTGTGAAAAGAGCAAACTGGGAGTACTGATCATCGGGCTTGAAGAAAGCGATCAGGTATATAATGTGAGCCTGGACAATTGTCGTTTCAACAATGTAACAGAAGGACGCAATCAGATCAGCGGAGCCAAAGACGTTACTTTCAATAATCTATACATAAACGGTCAACTCGTCAAATAAATAGTGCACCTACCGTTTCTACAGGCCGGAGGCAGACAGAAATATATCATTCTGTCAGCTTCCGGCCTTTGTTTCATTGTTTTTTTTCTCATTTTTCATACGCAGTATTCAGGGTTTATGCAAATAAAAGCTATCTTTGTAGTGCAATATAGAAATAGCAAAACAGGCATGAACCAACTGAATTTCTTCAAAGAGCTTATCAATCAGGGAGAAGTGGAAAAGGCCATAGAGGCTATAAATGACTTCCTGCCTCAAGCGAGTAAAGAAGAAAAAGAGCAGGGGTACTATCTGAGAGGCAATGCCTACCGCAAATTATCCAACTGGCAGCAAGCAATGAACAGCTACCAGCAGGCTATCGACCTGAATCCGGAGAGTCCTGCCTGTGAGGCAAGGGAGATGTTGACAGACATCCTGAGTTTCTACAACAAAGATATGTACAACCAATAAATCACATAAAGATATGGCAAAAGTAAAAGGAGCTATCGTTGTTGACACCGAACGCTGCAAGGGATGCAATCTCTGTGTCGTAGCTTGTCCGCTCCAGGTCATTGCCCTAAGAAAAGAAGTAAACGTCAAGGGCTACAACTACGCCTGCCAGGTATTGGAAGATACCTGTATTGGTTGTAGCGCATGTGCGATCGTATGTCCCGACGGCTGTATCTCCGTCTACAAAGTAAAACTATAAAGCCCTCTCTATGACAGAAGAAGTTGTATTAATGAAAGGGAACGAAGCCATTGCCCATGCTGCGATCCGCTGCGGCGCGGATGGTTATTTCGGATACCCTATTACTCCTCAGTCGGAGGTATTGGAAACACTGGCCGAGCAGAGACCCTGGGAGACCACCGGAATGGTGGTGCTACAGGCAGAAAGTGAAGTAGCTGCCATCAACATGGTCTATGGAGCGGCAGGCAGTGGGAAAATGGTCTTTACCTCCTCTTCCAGTCCGGGCATCAGCCTGAAACAGGAAGGGATCTCTTATATAGCAGGTGCCGAACTCCCCTGCCTGATCGTGAATGTGATGCGGGGTGGCCCGGGACTGGGTACCATACAGCCGAGCCAGGCCGACTATTTCCAGACGGTCAAAGGGGGTGGACACGGCGACTATCGGCTCATCACG
>DALZBD010000500.1:0-3160 GCA_031977515.1 Bacteroides sp.
AAGGAATTTAGGCAACAAAACAGTGACAACCTATTTCAGTATAAGACAGATGACGCTTACCACGCTCCAAGTTCCTGTGAAGGCGTGAAATCAGGTGAAGTCTCTGAAAAACAGAGTGGCTTCACCGTAATTATAGTATAATCAATATGTTATCTTGCTTGTGAAGGCGTGAAGGCAAAAAACACAAAAACTCTAAGTATGTGACTCGTTCTGATACACGTCTATACTTTATAGAAAGGGTATAGTATAGGTGGAAGAGGTAAAGCAAAAAAATCCCGGGAGCAATTTCCCGGGATCTATATCGTTTTATTTTTTAGTGATGCGGAACCAGTCGATGTCGGCCCATCCGCCGTCGTTGGTCACGATCGCAGGGCGCGTACAGAATGTACCGACTTTGGTGCCGATCCATTGACCTTCTTTGGCCTGGAAGGGTTTACCAAGTTTCTTGTATTTCTTGCCATCGGTGCTGTAGCTGAACTTACACATAACCAGTAGGTCTGTGCCTCCTTCGCTCTCTTTGATGCGCTCACCTGTAGTAATGAACTCTACTTTCAGATACACTGTACCGTCTTTTAACGTAACGGATTCATTGGCACTTTCGGTGCCTCCACGGCTGGCTTTCATACATTCTGCCTGTGAGAGTACCAGACCTTCCGTTGTATTTTCCAGGAAAAGTCCTGCATAATCCATACCCATCACTACCAACCCGGTGCGTTCTCCTTTGTATCTCTGGTCGGGACTAAAGGTCAGTTTGGTGGTAGCTACGAAGTTGTCGGAAGGAGTTTTCTGCAACAACAGGTTGGAAACATCCCAGAGACTTTTGTAATCTTCAGGTACCGGATAGGAATACAGACGTACATATCCTTTGTCTCCTGCGTAGTATGCCCATTTCTCGTTGACATTGGCATGCCATTGCCATTGTGGAGAGAGGGTGTAGCCGTCGAACTCATCACTTTCCTGCGGAGTACAGATCGGCCAGGTCTTGCCTACATTGGGCTTCTGGTGGGTAAGTACGGGTTCACCCCAGCCTTTACCGGTATCTTTACCGATCACTGGCCAGTCGTTGACCCATTTCATAGGTTGCAGGTGCACGATACGTCCGTAGGCACCTACGTCCTGAAAGTGGAGGAACCAGTCTTCTCCGGTTGCAGTATCTACCCACGCTCCCTGGTGAGGACCATTGATCTTTGTAGATCCCTGACGCATCACTATTTTTTCTTCATACGGTCCGTATACGTTCTTCGAACGCAACACGGTCTGCCATCCGGTAGCTACTCCACCGCCGGGAGCAAACATATAATAATAGCCATTGCGTTTGTAGAATTTCGGTCCTTCGATGGTCGGTTGTGTAGCATGTCCGTCGTAAACGATACGTGAGGGGGTGATGGCCTTTGTGGCTTCCGCATTCAGTTCGCAGACAAGCAATATACTTTTCAGGCCGGCACGGCTACCTGCATAAGCGTGTGCCATGTATACTCTGCCGTCTTCGTCCCACAAAGGTGTCGTGTCGATGATCCCTTTGCCAGGTTTCACCAGTACGGGTTCTGTCCAGGGTCCTGTGGGATCTGTTGCCTTTACCATGAAAGCTCCCTGATCGGGATCGCCCCAGAAAATATAGAACTCACCGTTGTGGTGGCGGATACAGGGAGCCCATACCCGGTTGCCATGTTCCGGACGTTCGGGATTCTCAATGGGAGGGAGTGCGTGAGGAACAGCGGCTCCGATGATGGTCCAGTTGACCAGGTCTTTGGAGTGCAGGATCTGCAAGGCAGGTACACTGCCAAAACTGGAAGAGGTCATATAAAAGTCGTCGCCTACCCGGCAGGCGTCGGGGTCGGAATAGTCGGCATAGAGGATCGGGTTTTTGTAAGTTCCGTCGCCCTGGTCGGCTACCCACACTTCCGATACGTAGTTTTTCTGCGCTGCAGCCGGTAGTGTCATTAATAGGCAAAGGCCTAACGCTTGTGTCAATTTCTTCATGGATTCATTGTTTTTACTTGGTTTTTTCCTGTGTACAAAAATAGGCAAAACACGTTCCCCGGAGGTAGTAATAATGTTTCAAAGAAGTGCAATATCTGTTCTACTCGCGCAGATTTACAGTTACCGGATGTTCCAGTTCTTCTTTCCATGCCCCGATGTGTGCAAACCATTCTTCCGGAGTTTTATAACCGAAGGTCTCTTTCATGGAGGTGAATGTGGTATAATAGCGGATGTATGTGTCACCAGGCGCTCCGATGGTATACAGGTAGTTGGGTTTGTCTTTGACCTCTTCGATCACATACCGTGCCGGGATGTAGGTGGCCAGTCCTACGGTCTCTTTGGCATATTTGATGGTATCGTTTACAGGCCAGTCGGTACCCCAGCAGCCGATGAGCCCCTCATGATCCGAGAAAGAGACAGAACCTTTTACGTCCTGTACACCGGTACAGAAAATTTCGTTTGCCAGTGGTTCATCAAAGAAGGTCTCTACAACGAGGTCGCGATGTCCGGCATAGAGGGTATAGCGGTTGATCATGTTGAGCTCCGATCCCTGGTAGTGCCAGCCGTCCGCTTCCACTTCCACGATGGTCCGGACCGGACCGTAGGCTAAGATGCGTTCGGTACGGGTGGCTACCGGTTCGATGTGAGTGGCTTTGCTGCCGTTCCAACCTTTGAGGGCACCTACTCCGCAACTACCACTTACCCGCAATACATCGTCTCCGAATCCACGGGCCAGTTGTTCGTCGGTAGGATAGAATTGTGATTCTTCGATCTCCAGGCCCTTGTTGAATTTACCGTAAATATCAATGGTCTGTTTCTGATCGAAATAGAGGCGATAGGCTACCAGTTCGGATTCGAAAGCGGGACCGTGGTGGTGCAGTTGGTTGTAGATGTTGCTGGTGCCCGGTATGGTGAGGGCTTGTATCTTCACGTGTTTCCCTTTTTTGTCGCTGACCATCATCTGGGCATAGACGCGGGGCTCGTATTGTTTTTCACTCTTTTCGGAGGAGAGAACCACATGGAAGCTTTTGGTACTGTTGGCAGGGATATGGGCCACAAAGGCCAGTTCGTCCGGGCGACGGTTGCCCGTGAGGTAGTCGAGCTGGGAAGGGATTTCTGTATTTCCGTCCCATACGGTAGCGGATCGTATCTGCATTCCGTTGTCAAGGTCATGCAGGGA
>DALZBD010000501.1:0-3153 GCA_031977515.1 Bacteroides sp.
GTCGCAGTCGAAGGCATAGTATCCTGCCCACAGGATCAGGTCTACATTTCTCTCTTTGCCGTAGGCTACCAGCTGTTCGAGGTCTATCTCCGGTACTACCTGAAACAGATCTGCCTGCAGGTTCACCGCCCATCCTTCGTCGAGGATCACGTATTCGATGCCGTTGCGCGCGGCAAAGTCGATATACGCCATGTAGGTCTCGTTGTTTATTCCCGCTTCGAAGTCCACGCCAGATAGTCCCCAGTGGTTCCACCATTCCCAGGCCACTTTGCCGGGTTTGATCCAGGAGATATCCTGCAGGCGCGACGGTGCCGCCAGTTTATAAACCAGGTCGTTGTCCGCCAGTTGCTTGTCTTCCGTAGAGACGATCACAATGCGCCAGGGAAGTTTCGCTCCCGCTTTGCAACGGGCGATGTAAGGCTCCCGTTCTGTGACGATCTGTTGCAACTGATTGTGCCCTCCCTGTTCCGTAGCTGTGGGGTAGGTGGCAAGGTTGGAAGTAAGGCAAGTAGTTCCCTCCGCATGGATCAGAAACATTCCGGGGTAGCTTTCCAGATCAGACTCCGCGAGACAGACCTTTTTGTTTCCTTCCAACTCCACTACAATAGGGGTAAACATCAACCTGTCCGGGTTGATCTTACTCAGTGGAGTATAGGTATATGTATTCTCAAACGAATTGAAATACTGGCTTTCTATATCCGTAAACTTTCCTTTTACATACGGAATGTAGGCCGGATAATCTTTCTCAAAATTGAAAACCGCCTGTTCATTCTTCACAATGAAATCTTTCTTTCCTGTGGAGACAAACCGGTAGGACACTCCTTCGTTGTAGGCACGGAAGATCAGACTGAAATCTTCCCGGAAATTCAGTACCAGTTCGTTGTATGTGTCCCGGATGCGGTCCCTTTTGTAGAAAGGAGCAGGTATCTGCTCATCCACCTGCCGGGTACTGCTGCTTTTCAGGTGCGAACGGCTACCGAAACCGGTTCCGTCTTGCAACTCCACGGATATCGGGGAAGGAGCCAATACGACATCTCCTTCGTGGACCACCGACCAGGTGATGATCTCGTCGGTGGAGATCTGAACCTGGAGTTTGCTGTCCGGTGATTGTAGCTGATGCATCTTTTGTGCCGACAGTGTGATGCTGGCAGCCAACAGGCAAAGTATAGAGAATAAGTGTTTCATGCATTATCAATTGTTTGTTCGAAATCTGTTTATCGGTTGCTGGTCTTTTCTATCTTACTTGCTCAGCAAATTCTTTATCCACTGCCACGATTTGCTGCGCTGTTCGGGATAGGCATAGTGTGCAGTCTCTTCGCAGACAAACACCTCTTTGGGTACCTCTATCACATTCAGCGCAGAATAGACGGTAGTAGGTGGGCATACCATGTCGTTGTACCCGAAGGAGTAGTATCCCGGCACCCGGATATGGCGGGCAAAGTTGACCACGTCGTAATAGGCAGCTGTGGCTACCTTCTCCGGTGTATGGTGTTCGGGTTTGTTGAACATGTGTGGCCAGCCTCCCGCACGTCCGTGCAGGTAGCCCGTGACATCGCACAATGCCGGATAGAACGATACCAGTCCGGTGACTCTCGGGTCGAGTGCCGCGGTCACGATAGACAAAGCGCCTCCCTGGCTACCGCCGTAGGCGATCAGGTTGGTACCGTCGAATTCGGGCAGGGTAAACAGAAAATCAATGGCACGTACACATCCGAGGTAGACACGCTTGTAGTAATACATATCCCGGTTGTCTAAATTGAACGTGTGGTAGTTTTTCAACGGGCCTTCATAGAGGTTCCAGTAGACATCTCCCGACAGATTGACCGGGATACCGTGTATACCGACTTCGAAGACAATGTATCCCCGGGAAGCATTTTCTATGTCTCCATGATAGGCTCTGACACCTGCGCCGGGAAACTTCAGTATCGCCGGATAAGTGCCTTCACCTTTGGGTACGCAGAGCATGCCGTAGAAGCGATTGCCCACACCGAGGTTTTGCAGATTCACCTGATAGACATTTACCCGTTCGGTACATTTCTCAGGCACCAATGTCATCTTAATATCCATCGGTACCTTCGCTGCGTGGGCTTTTGCCTTTTCCCAGAATTCAAAGAAATCGTCGGGTAGCCGGGTGACGGGTTGCAACTCTTCGGGTTGGAACCCTACGGTCGCTACTCCCTGATATTCCCTGCCGTCGCAGCTGGCGTATACCTGACAACGGAGAAATCCGGCTTTGTTCATCGTTCCTGCCGGGATGCTTGCTGTTCCCTCTTTCAGCGTTAACTTGCCGGAAGTATGAGGTTTCATCATGTCTTCCGAGATCTGATAGCGGATAGCCACATCGGGAAGGGGAATGCCGTTTTTCGACACCGTGATGTGGAAAGTCACGGCTTCCCCTGCTTGATAGATGAAGTTTGCGCGGTCCGGTGTCACCTGTACATGCACCAGCTGCTGAGCCGGTTGTGCGGATAGCCAGGATGCGGTAAGCAGAAAAAAGAATAGGTAAAAAAGGTGTTTCATGGTAGGTTTGAATTCATTATTTTAGTAATTATATTTCTTGTAGAGACGCATATTTGCGTCTTCGCAGTGTGTGTCCAATAAAACGGGTTTCCCATCCGGCACGCTGAGACGCAAGTATGCGTCTCTACAGGAAATCATTTACATATTCAATTATTTCAATATCTCGTATTTGTACATCACATAGTCATTCACTGCGGGCAGTTGCACCTCCAGTGTGCCTTTAGGCCCGGTTGTTTGTTTTAGGGATTGTCCGTTGCCCATCACAGGAGTACATCTCACTTGTACATTCTCAGGCAACCAGGTTTCTACTTTCGCAGTAGCATCCGGATGATCTTCCCGTAGAAAGATCAGGTATCCCTGCTCAGCGTTGACCGACTGAAACCCTGTCCACGATCTGCCGGAAGGCTCTTCGCCGACAGGCAGGATGGTGCCCGTGTGGAAGTCGTGCTGTACCGCTTTGTAAAGGTCGATCTGTTTGCGGATGGTAAGAGCTTCTTCGGGCAGTCCGCTCCCTTCGAACCACGCCAGCGGTTGCCCGGCCATGGTGATGGCAAACAAGTATTCAAAAGAGTAGTGCTCCGGAGCAAACCGGTCGTTGTACTTGTCAGCATTTCTCCATTTGTTGCGAAACTC
>DALZBD010000502.1:0-3142 GCA_031977515.1 Bacteroides sp.
ATATTACAGTAAATAAATTCAATCAAAAACAACTTCACCCACATTCTTATACAAATTGAATAAGCAATTTACTTACATACATGCCAGCTGCCAAACAGATTACACAATAGAAATAATCACCTGGCAATTAAGACATAGCATACACAAAGCTATCAAAGAAAAAACAAACTTTCAGAAAAAAACAGACCAGAGTATCTAAAAATGAAAATATAATTATATATTTGTTTTGAGAAATAATATGGACAACAGATTTTATTAAAGAAGTAGCCCGGATAGCTGACCGGATCGTTCAGATCCTGCGGATACCACATTTCTGTACCGGAGAAGAGACGTATGTGCCAGATTGTCCCATACGTCAGACAGTTATATACAACCTCCTTCGAATGGATATTGTCCCACTCACAGGCTTACCCATCTGCCCGGTAGGAGGTCCTGACACATATACACAGAACAACTGTATACTTATACACTATAATTTTAAATCTGATATGGCGGCAAAACAAATAGCGACAGTAGGAAGCATGCATATATGTCCGATGGTTACCGGAGTAACCCCTCATGCAGGAGGTCCCATTTCCGGGCCGGGAGCTTCCGGAGTGTTTATAAACAATCAGCCCATTGCTGTACTCGGAGACATATGTACCTGTGCAGGGCCTCCCGATACCATTGTGACGGGATGTCCCGGCGTACTGGTCAATGGCAAGCCTGTAGCCACTGTAGGCAGTCTTACGGCACATGGCGGACAGGTGATCACGGGAGTTCCCGGTGTCACCATCACAGCAGCTACCCCCGTGAAGCCTGCCGTAATGCCATTGAAACAAATACCCTTTCCCGAAATCTCACTGACCAGTCGCCTGTTGGCCCCCAAACTGGCCCAGGAAGCTGCGCAAAAACATCAGGAAGTAAAAGACTGCATCAATCAAAAAGACAATAAACCCCGAAGGATCCTAAACCTGCAATGGAAGTACAAAGACTTACGGATAGGAGAAAGCCAGACCGGAACAACAGTGATGCTCACGGCAGACACCTGGGGATTTGAAGACGGAGAGGAAGTGACATTTGCCGTATGCCTATCCGCAAGGAATGACACGCAGGAGAAAAAAGAGATTGACCGGGTGACCGGAACAGTACGTGACAATCACATAGAGATAGAATGGACAATAGATAAAGAAAAGATAGAGGAGCAACAGCACCATGAGCCAGGAGAATAATGAAGTAGTATACGAGGAACTCTGTCCGTACGAAGAGAAAGAACTGACCTTTGAAGTGGTCGATCATGAAAAGCAGGTGGAAGTCTCTCCTCTGCCCAGCAATCCTTGTATAGTAGCTCCGGACTCGGTACAGATACACCTGCTCCGGTATGCGTTGTATCAGGAAGGCAGAAGTCACTCCGGCAAGTCGCTGGAAAGAGAGGAGACAGACCACCTCCCCAACCCACCGGCAGAGAATAAGCCGGAAGAAAGCTATAAATATCTTTCTCCCGACCGTTACATCGGAAAGCGGCAACGGTTCAGTCCGGAAAACGCTCCGGAAGTGCATGGCTATCGATACTACGGTGCTCCTATCCGCGAGGGATGGCTCTATGTCTACAACGAGACCCGCAACAAATGGTATGAATACAAAATCTTTCCCGGCGGCGAATTGCAGGTGGTAAAGTGGAAGCGCTTCCGCAAAGGATACGACGAACGTGAACCCCAGCCCAAAGCCGCTAAGCTCTCTTGTCTGAAAGTACCTGTGGACCAGGTGGTATGGCTGGCCTATTCAGAGGTACAATGGACCTCTGAATATACCTCTGAAGTAATGAAGAAGGAGCAGATGCGCACAGTACGTATGCAGCGGATAGACTGCGGCGAATGGCTTGCAACGCTGTCGGGGCCGGATCTGCAGTCGGTAGCACAGGTTTCTATAGAAACGGTGGAGTATAGCGGCACTCATCAGGTATCCTACGATATCTATGCCCGGCACTACCAGCTATGCAAAGCACTGGACAACAACGAGCACCATCTCTATGCCTACCTGCACGATCCGTTAGGTGCAGCAGACGATGTGGCAGAAGACCTCTCTTTGTTGCATGCACAGTTCGATGCATTGGTGGCTTCCCTGAGCGGGGGTAGTTCTAAAGAAGCCATACTGGCAGAGACACTCCGTGAGTTGCAACGGGAAGAGCATATACCTGACAATGATCAAGAATGGGATTGGGAAGAAGACTTCACAGACACACCTGCCACAGAAGAGCAGCAGCAGTACAGAGACCTCTTTTCTTCGGCACTGATACTCTATCAAATGCTTTTTGCCGGTGAAGGCAATACGAAGGATGCCATGAAAAATTACCGATCGTACATCCACAAAGACAAGCTACTGGCATTGCTTGGAGAGAAAGAACGAAGAGACCTGCATGCAAGCATCTCCGGAACATGGGATGCAACGGGCAAAAAACAACTGACCCGGGGAGTAAGGGATGCACTGGGTATACTTCTCTTTTCCAACTATTACCAGAATATCTGGCTGGACTATAAAGACAATACGCCCGAACGCATCCTGCAAGGTCAGACACGCTGTGCGTTGCAACTCAACCTGATGGCAATAAACGGATATGTCAAAGACAAATTCCTGTCTCTCACCTCTGCGGCGATACCGGAAGATCCGTGGAAAGAAAAACTGTACGAGGCCTTCTATTACCTCACGGAAAACCCGCCCGAAGAGGAAGCCCTGATGCCAAAAACCTCCGGTGAAGCGCTACAGTATGTATGCCGGCCCCTGCTGTATCGCAATCCGGATACCCGGAACGCAGGAAAGTCTGCCTGGTGCGAGATCGAAAAGAAAGTAGATCTGGCCGATAAAGTAGGAATCGCCTACCGTACGGTGGTAGATTTTGCTTTGCAGGTCATAGACTACAAAAGTGTGGGGCCGCGTACCCAAATGATTGCCCTGAACCGGGAATACAAACAGTTGGGCAGAAAGCTGGATCAACTCATAGAAAGAGCGGATACCAAAAAGGAGATGTTTGTTACAAAAGCAATCCACCTCGAAGAGGAGATAGACAAGCTCACGGAGAAGATCGGGAAACTGAAGCACCCGACAAAATCCAAAAAAAATATAACGCTGCAGAAATACAAGAGAGAGTATACAGATCTTATTGCCA
>DALZBD010000503.1:0-3138 GCA_031977515.1 Bacteroides sp.
GTAAGTTAAAAGAAAAAACACCCCTTGTTTTATGTCTTTTCGATAAAGAAAAATCTAAAAACAAGGGGTATTTATTATATTAAGTTTCAATCTGTAAGATTTTCAAATCTCAAATTCTATTTTGAGACAACTTTTTTCCATTACAGAAAGAAAAACTCTTTATATCAATCCAGAAAACGCTTCGTAATGCCTCCATATTCATCTATCCGGCGATCCCGCAGGAAAGGCCACCAGCGCCTTACATTTTCCGAACGTTCCAGATCTATCTCTACCACCAGATTCTCCGGTTTGTCATTTCCGGCTTCGGCAAGGAACTCTCCCTGCGGACCTGCTACGAAGCTATTGCCCCAGAATTGTATACCGTTGGTCTGTCCCGACGGATCAGGCTCATGTCCCACACGGTTCACTGCAACTACCGGAAGCCCGTTAGCCACCGCATGACCACGCTGGGAAATGATCCAGGCTCCTAATTGTCGTTTTTTCTCCTCCTCCCTATCGCTGCTTTCCCATCCGATAGCTGTCGGATAGATCAATATCTCAGCCCCTTTCAATGCCATCATGCGCGCTGCTTCCGGATACCACTGATCCCAACAGATCAACACGCCCAATTTGCCCAGTGAGGTCTGAACAGGTTCAAATCCTATATCTCCCGGAGTAAAATAGAATTTCTCGTAATAAGCCGGATCATCCGGAATATGCATTTTCCGGTATTTACCTGCCATGCTTCCGTCCGTATCAAACACCACTGCCGTATTGTGATACAACCCCGGCGCACGCTTCTCAAACAGGGAAGTGACCAGCACAATCCCATGCTGAGCAGCTATTTCGGAGTAGAATCCGGTAGAAGGGCCGGGGATAGGCTCTGCCAGATCAAACAGTGTCGTATCTTCCGTCTGACAGAAATAAAGGGAATTGTGCAATTCCTGTAATACCACCAGCTGTGCACCTTGTGCCACACACGCCTCTATATTCGCAGCCAGATTGGCAAGATTCGTTTTCAGATCGGAAGTATTGGATTGTTGCACCAATCCGGTTTTTATCTTTTTCATACCTTATTATATATTATATACGTGAGATTCTGCTAAAGCAGGAAAAACACCTCTCGGATATTGCATGGTGACACAATGCAAGGAACCATGTTGTCGGATCAGCGCACAGCAGTCTACAGGAACGATCTCCCGATCGGGAAAGGCCTCCTGCAATACCTTACCGGCTTTCCGGTCGTTTTCCGGCTGCCGGTAAGTCGGATAAAGCACCGCACCGTTCAGGATAAGAAAATTGGCATACGTGGCAGGCAGGCGTTCACCCTCTTCCCGGATGGCATCCGCCATAGGAAGTGCCAGCAACCGGTAAGGTTTTCCTTCTGTCGTGCGAAACTCCTGCAACTGTTTTTCCATAGCGGAAAGTGCTTCGTAATGTTCGTCCTCCCTGTCGGTACATTGCACATAGGCAATGGTATCGGATGAGCAGAAGCGGGCCAGTGTATCGATATGACTATCCGTATCATCGCCCGCAAGATACCCGTGATCCAGCCACAACACCCGCTCCAGGTGAAATACCGAACGCAGGTAAGTCTCTATATCGGCACGATTCATCTCTCCGTTGCGATTGGGAGAGAGCAGACATTCCGATGTGGTCAGCAGCGTGCCCAGACCATCACTTTCTATAGAACCACCTTCCAATACAAAACTCAGGCGGTTGACATATTTTCCCCGCAGGTATCCGGCTTCAAAAGCCTGACGTGTAATGCGGTTGTCCCGATCGGAAGCAAATTTCAGTCCCCATCCGTTAAAGGTAAAATCGAGCAACGAAGGCCCATCCGTATCCATTAGCGTGATGGCTCCGTGGTCACGTGCCCACGTATCGTTGGTATCGCAGCGAAACAAAGTGACATTCTCCATCTGCACGAAAGGTGCAATGCGCGCGGCTACCCGTTCCGGTTCCGGAGTCACGATGAGCAACCGTTCGCGACAGGCAATCTCCCGGGCAATTTCCGTAAAGCACGCTTCCACCTCTTCCAGCATATCACACCAATCCGTAGCAGCGTGTGGCCAGGTCAGCTGCACACCGCTCTGTGGGTACCACTCAGCCGGAAGAAAAGGCGAACGCACCTCTTCCTGCTGATGCAATACCTGTCCGAAATGCAGCTGAAGTTCCTTCTCCGAACCTCCTGTTTTGGGCAAACCGACAATAATTCCCATTATTTCTTCTCCTCTTTGGGTTTACGATCGAAAAAAGGATTTTTGGAAGAAGCACTCACCGGAATGGCCAGTACCATCTTACAACCTTCGAGCCAGTTGAGCCGTTGCGCAGCCAATCCGGCGGAAAACATAACCCGTGTATCTACACGTAGGTCGGCCGCCGTGGCACAGGCAGATCCTACAGCGATACCCACATCCATACTATTCAGCGCACACGGTACTCCCTCTGTACGGGAAGCACAGGTCGGAAATCCGCAATGCCCACAATTGAGCCCCTGCGCCTGTTCGTGTGTTCCTATAAGCACCACGCACTCTGCCTGCAGAATGTTGTCTGCATCGCGCAGGAAGAATTTCATCCCATGTTCCTCCACCATATCAACCATGGTTTGTGACAACACTGAAAGTTCTTCACCCTCTACCAGAGCAATCTCGATCAGGTCAACTCCTTTTCCTTTCGGAGCTGTACGAGCAGCTGTCATCATCTGTCGGGCCACGCGTAGGATGTGCTCGTGGCGGCTATTTCGTTCATTCAAGATCATATCAGAAGTATTTAATTAGTTATGCAAATATAAGAAACTGTTTTGATTTTCCATAAATATAATGAAAGCCGAGAGGCAAGTCAAGCTTGCCTGAACTTGTCCAAGGCGCATCCTATATTCTACAAATATAGCGAAAGCCGAGAGGCAAGTCAAGCTTGCTTGAACTTGTCCAAGGCGCATCCTATATTTGTAGAATATAGCGAAAGTCGAGCGTATAGGACGTAAACGAGTTTATGTTCTATGCCAAGACGCATCCTATATCCTATAAATATGACTGTGTCGCCCCCTATGTTTGCCTGCATCAATCTTTGATTGACTACGTCGATCTTCGATTCGCTTTTTCTTCAGCCTTCTTTTGCCTGATGCTGAGACGCAACGTATTGCGTCTCTACAAGTAA